>NZ_NMOK02000038.1:0-81635 GCF_003399985.2 Paenibacillus sp. ATY16
CTTGTAAAGTACAATACCTATCACAAAGAAAACACCAAAGCGTGGAAACAAGATATTAGCAAGTTTGAGAATTGGTTGTATGACGAGAACGAAGATACCTGGACATGTGCGGCAGGCCAAAAACTTCTATTCCGCTATGAAAGCAGAAGTACCACCGAGAGCGGATACGAAATTGTTACTCGCAACTATCGCAGTATGTCTTGCGAGGGCTGTCCACTAAAGGAGAGGTGCACAAAGGCACAAGGAGATCGAGAAATAAAGGTTAGCAAGGAGTATTTACGGCTCAAGCAGCAAGCGAGGGAGCAGCTAAAGCGCGAAAATGGACATGCCTTGTCGGTTCGACGGATGCATGAACCAGAAAGTGTGTTTGGCCAAATAAAGAATAATCGGGGATTCCGCAGATTCCTGCTTCGAGGCTTGCCGAAAGTGAGTCTCGAGGTCGGGTGGCTTTCGCTTGCCCATAACTTGCTGAAGAAAGCAGCAAGAGCAAAAATAGCGCTGCAAGGGTAACCCTCAACAGCGCCATTTTTATAAAAATCACTCTTTAATTACTTATGCGAGCCGTCTTTACATTGAGCGATCACCTTTTGAGACGGCCCCTTTGGCGCTGCGCTCGTTTACTTTGTTCCCGATAACTTCAATAGGCCAAAGCCGGAAGTGTTCGTGTAGGACAGCCCTGTACGGTCATTCCAAATCGCCACGCTGTCACGATCCCCATCGCCGTCTTCATCGTTGTTCACTTGAACATCATAGCCAATTATGTCCCCGGCTGCCGGAGGCGTGCCGTTCCATTTAATGGAGGCTTCTACCAGATAACCATCAGCCGTGCGTTTTACCGCAGATACCAGATTTCCGCTTAAAGAGCCGGGATTCACGCTTTGCTCGTTGTCGAAGTTGATCCGGTACTGCCCATCATCCGCTTGATAGCTCGCAGTTGCAGCTTGGTTCTGATCGACGAATATTTCTACCGAGTCCTGCTCCCACGCATTAGGACTTTTCTTGGATAACAATGCATCCTTCACTTCCGCAAGTATATATAAATGCCCTTCATCCCAGAGCGTTCTAACTTTTGCCGTAGCCCCGTTTGCTCCCTGCACCCAGCGGTCTGTCGTAATGACGTTTGCCTTGCTCCAGAGGGAATCTATATCGCCGTCAACAATGGGCGAGCCCTTTGGAGCTTCGGTATATTGCGGACCTTCAATTAAGGTTAAAACGCCATATTTGGACGTATCGGCATCTTGCGACCCCGTTCTGTCGTTCCAGGAGGTTTTTGTTACTGTACTGCCCGCCTTATCGACAATGCGTACATCAAATCCTAGCTTGTTATTCAGCGATAGGCCATCAACCGGAATAGCCGCTTCAATCCGGTAACCGTCGGCTAGCTTAACGGCTTTGTAATCAGCAGGCTTACTCGGATTTGCTCCGCTCCGGCGGAACGTATATTTCTTGTCATCCGCTTCGTAAGAGGTTGTTTTACCGTTATTGCCGTCGATGAATACTTCTACCGCATCATTCCCGTTCGTGCTTGGATCCGTCACGTCAACCGTAAGATAAAGGTAGCGTGAATCCCACAGCGACTTGAACTTGGCGACATCCGTTCCTTCGCTCTTAACGGAGACGTAAGGCGACCTGTTCCAGGCATCCTCCAGCTTGCCGTCAATTTCCGCAACGGCATTTGCCGCCGATGTATTCTGAATGTCTACCGGAAGCCTGCTTGGATCTACCAGTGCCCAATAGGCATATTTCGCTTGAAGCCGTTCGTCGAACAGCAGCGGCCAGTTATTGCGGTCGACCGGGAAGGTGCGCAGCCACGTATTTAAATCGTCCTTGCCCCAGAAAATAACGGCGGTCAGCTGATCTGCATGCTTTCGGAATACATCGAAAATTTCCTTATATCGCTTCGCTTGTTTCACTTGAAGCTCCAATGGGAATGTCTCGTAAGCATCATTGTCATTGGTATAAACGCTCATATCCAGCTCTGTTATCTGTTGCTCAATATTCAAATCCGTAAACGCCTGTATCATGTCATCGAGCTCTTGAACCTGCGGATACTCAATGCCGATATGCGTCTGATGGCCAACGCCGTCAACGGGAATGCCTTTATCCTTCAGACGTTTGATTAAGTCATGCAAATCCTGCCGCTTGTCCGGCATATTCGTATTGTAGTCATTAATAAACAGCTTCGCATTTGGGTCCGCTTCATGCGCGTATTCGAATGCCTTCTCAATAAATTCTTCTCCCGCGATCTTATACCATAAGCTGTTGCGGAGACCGCCCGGCTTTTTATCGCCCGGCTCAAGCACTTCGTTCACAACGTCCCATGCGTAGATCTTGCCTTTGTAACGGCCGACGACAGCGTCGATATGGCGCTTCATCCTGGCAAACAGCAGCTCTTTGCTTGCCAGGTTTCCATTCTCATCGTAGAACACCCAGCTTGGTGTCTGAGAATGCCAGATCAGCGTGTGACCGCGCATGGCAATACCGTTCTCCACCGCAAAATCAACAATTTTGTCCGAGCGCGTGAAGTTGAACTGCCCCTCCTGCGGCTCCGTAGCATCCCACTTCAGCTCATTGCCGGCAGTTAAGCTGTTGAAATGCTTTTTAACCAATTGAGCATCCGGACTGTTTGGATCTTCGATTTCATTAACCAATACTGCCGTTCCCAGCTTGAAATCATCGGCAAATACATCCTTCAAGGATGGAATATCCTGCTGGATAACGATAGGTTCCGGTTCAGGAAGCTGTTCGATCGAAAAATCGTCTACATAAAAATCCAATGTCGGGTTAGAGGATGCTTCAAAGTAAACGGAGAGGCTTTGTATCGGCTGCTTCAATTGATATTGGCCGCTAAACTTTACCCAACCGTCTCCTGTAACATTCCCGGAGGTAACCCCTTCATAATTCGTAGTTCCGTCCGTCGTACGCTGAACCGTCATCGATACCGATGAGGCAGCTGTTCCTGCCGGAAGCTTGACCCACGCGGCAAGTGCATAGGTTTTCCCTTCCGTCATCATGGAGGTTACATCGAGCTGCGGGCCATTCCAGCCTTGCGATCTGCCCGTTACCTGAAGACCGTAGGACCCGGTGTGAGCGGCGACTCCCGAGGCAGACAGCACTTCATTGCCTCCGCGTCCATGCCAGCCTTGGACCGTGCCGTCTTCAAAATCCGTTGTCAATTTCACCGTACTTGCTGCCGCTTCCGCCTGCTTCGGCAGCATGCTCAAGGACAAGGAAGCCAGCGTCACAGCAATGGCAAGCACGCCTGAAAGAGAGCGTTTCAAACCTTGTTTCTTCATTAATACACCTCACCTTTCGCTTTTCTTGTATATTCCATTAACCGCCCTTACGAGCGGATCATGGCATCATTTCCTGCGGATAAAGGATGATGCGCCCTTCCTCCATCTCAACTCGCACCTTGTTGCTGTCCTTGAAGCCCTCGGCATCCAAATAGCCTGCGGGAATCTGGAGACGTCCTGCCTTATCGAGAACCGCATATTCGATATGGCTTTTCTGCTCGGCCTGCAAATGCTCGGCATCCAGCCGTGCCAGCTCATCGGCATACGATTCTCTGCGGATCATTTCCGCAGAGGTTTTGCCGTCCCGGATCTGCACGACCCGATCGACCTTGCGGGCCAGCAGCGGGTCATGCGTGACGATCACGACGGTAATGCCAAGCGTCTGATTGAGGTTCCGGAACAGATCCAGCACCTGCTCAGAGGTCTTTGTGTCGAGCGAGCCGGTTGGTTCGTCCGCGAGAAGCAGCCTAGGCTCATTGGCTAAGGCGATGGCAATCGCCACCCGCTGCTGCTCGCCCCCGGATAGCTCGCTGAGCTTGTTTTTCAAGCGATGGCCAAGTCCAACTGCTTCCAACAGCTCGATTGCACGGGCTCTGCGCCGCCTCCCCTTCAGGAGAATGGGCAGCTCTACGTTTTCAAGAGCCGTCAGATAAGGAATGAGGTTGCGGGCATTGTTCTGCCATACAAAACCAACTGTCTCTCGTTTATACTTCACAAGCTCCTTTTCGCCGAACGCCAGCAAATCCTTGCCGTCTACGAACAGCCTGCCTGCAGAGGGCTTATCCAGACCGCCCAGCATATTCAGCAGTGTCGACTTCCCGCTCCCGGAATTGCCGATGATTGCCATCAGCTCACCGTCTTCGACCTGCATATCCAATCCTTGCAAAGCAACCACCTCGAGATCGGCGGTTTTGTAGATTTTGACGAGCTCCTCGCATCTGATCATGGTTTATTCCTCCCCCAGCTTCAGCGCCTGAGCAATCCGCGTCCGGGACAGCCGGTAGCCAAGTATAAGCAGACCGATCGTGAGAGTAAGGCCTACGATACTGTAAAGCTGCAAATAATCGCTGAGCTTATAGACGATCTCGAATGGCGGAACCTGCTCGGCCGTCGCAAATGACATTTCGAACAGCGGGACGAACAGCTCGCTGGTCATATTGCCGATTAACACGCCGATAATAACGGCCGCGCCGGAGGTAAGAAGCTGCTCGCTGAGCAGCATGCCGATAATTTGCGGGAATGGAATCCCCATTGCCCGCAAAACCCCGTATTGCAGCGTTCGGCCGGATAAGGCGAGCACCCAGAACAACAGGAAGCCAAAAAAGCTGATCAGCATGGATATGACAAAGCCCAGCGTCATGACTCCATTGATGGCCAGGCGGAACGGATCATTCTTGGAAGTAATCAGCTCCTGCTTCGCGTCATGCAAACCGGTCACATTGATTTTCGCTGCGGTCAATTGATCATAGACGGACTGGCTGGAAACGCCGTCCTTCAGCTTCAGCCACACTTCATAAGGCTCAACAGCGAGCCGGTTCTGAATCGTGCTTAAATGGCCGACGATCAGATTTGGCTTCGTTGGTTTTTCTTCACCATCGGCAGCAGCAGGCAGCGGATTCCAGCCCGGCCAATAATCAATAATGCCGTAGACGGTGAACAAGGCCTCATCCAGTCCGTCCCAATAAATGTTTATCGGATCTCCTGGCTTTACCTTTGCCGCGTCAGCTAGCGACCGCGAGATGAGAACGGCCTTCGGATTGGTCGCCATAAGATTCAGATAGCTGTTGATTGGATAATCGAGAAGACCGTCCTTCATCCAGGCGGTTTGACCGAAATCCTTCGTATCGATACCAACCAGCGTGGCTGCGCCGTTAGTTTTTTTCGCGCTGCCTGCGCTGAATCTGGCCCCTTCTTTCCGGAACACCTTGGCTGATGCTTCAACACCGCTGAGCTCTTGGAAAGGCTGGAATGGCGGTTCCGTATATTGCACCCGCTTCTCGCCGGAATTGTCTCCCATCTGATTCTGAAGCTCGGCCCCCTGCAGGCTTGGCGGAGGAGCATCGCTTTCCCATCGCGTGGTCAAGGTCATATCTGCGCCAATGTTATATTGGATTTTGCTTTCCATGTTATCGTTGATGGTCCGGGCCGCATTGGCACTGAACAAACCGGTAGATACCGTCAAAATCAGAAATACTTTGATCGTCAAATACTGGCCTGAAGAACGGCTGATTTGTATAAGCGTGTTGTACAGCGCAGGCGGCCACCACTTGCGTCCGACCCAATAAACAAGCCGAATAAACCATGGATAAATCCTTAGCACCAGCAGTCCGGCTCCCAGCGCAAATAGTGCGGGCATTAAAAACAGCAGCGGATCCACCTGCAGGTCATCCGAATTCAGGGCCAGACGCTTCAAATCCTCCTGCCGGTTATTGAAATTGTAGAGCAGATACAAAGCCAGGCCGGCAAGCAAAATATCGATGCCTGTCTTGTGCCAGAATGAGATCCTGGTCAGCCTTGCCGCCTGCTGCTTATGGCTGACGATCGACACCCGGGTTGCGAGAAACGCCGGGATCAGGATAAGTACGATCGCTCCGCCTACAGCCGCGGCCGCAATCTTGTAAGCATTACTTGTCAAGCTGACCTCAAGAGCCGAGCGCTGCACAAATTCAAGAAATCCGCTCGCGGCCCCCAATACTTTCGTGAAGGTAACGCCAAGAAAAGGACCCACGGCGAGTGCGCTAATTCCCAGTACCAAGCTTTCCAGCGTATAAGCCGTCATAATCTGGAGCCGGCTGGCTCCTCGGCTTCGAAGAACGGATATTTCCGTTTTTTGCCTTTCAATGACGAGATTTGCCGCCATATACAGATAGAAACCAAGCATGAGCATGACCGGAGAATACAAAGACAGCATCATCACATCAAGTTTATCTTGCTTGCCTTGATAGGAGGCTATCGTCTCATTCGCGGGAATATTAATCTCTGCGGAACCAAGCCGTCCGCGGAAATAACTTCGAATCGCCCGATTGGCTTCGGTAAATGCCTCGATCTTATCAATGCTCATCTGCTTGTAGTCCAGTGCATAACGCCATTCCAGGTCGGATACTCTTACCTTGCCGTCCTTCGCAATAAATTCGCGCTCGAATTGCTGGAAGGGAATGATAAATCCGTCAGGCTCATCCGTCGCCAGAAAAGGCAAATACGGATCTGCTGCCGGATCGGTATCGATAATCCCCACCGGAATGACCCGGAACAAATGCTTATCCGCCGTCTCCGCCAGAAGTTCCTCCCCTAAATCGCGTTTAACGGAATTCAGAAACTTTTGCGTAACCACCGCTTCAAACAAGCCGTCCGTGCGGTCAACCGGCATTCGGCCGTCAATGAGACGTACTCTCTTTTCCATATCGGACAACGATTTGAAGCCTCCCGTTGTCTTTTGCGTCTTCTTCTCCTGCTCTGATGCGTCCGCTCCGTACACCTTCATCTTTTGGGTGAAACGCTGCTGATAAAAGGACAGCGCCTCCAGTCCCATCCGCTCGGGAATCGATTGAATGTACCGGTCCGCGCGTCCAATCGCCTGAGCCGTTTTCTGATCCATCTTGGTCGAAGAAACCGATGTGCTGACCCGCACGTAACCGGGATATACGGAATTCTTGCTTTGGACCAGCTGAAGCTCCTTCTGCAGAGTCCTCTCTAGAATGGCATTCGAATAAAGCGGCATTGAGCTGAAAAGAGCCACGCATACGGTCAGACCAAACCATAAATTCAGCTGAAGCCATTTGTTGTTTGCCATCTTGCGGAGAATCATTGTCCATAATGCCATGCGTACACCTCATTCTTGCGCCCTGTCATCAAGGCTTCGTTATACCGTCAATTGTTCAGAATGACCTGCTGTCCTTCCTCAAGCCCCTTAACGATCTCCACCTCGGTTGGGGTTGTTAGACCCACCTCGACATCCACTTCTTTTTTCCGCTCGCCGTCTGCAACCTGTACATAGGATCGGCCCATGTAAGACCGGATCGCCTTACGAGGCAGCACGATGGCATTTTCGCGTTTCTGAAGTTCAATGGTCATATCGGCGCTATGTCCGATTTGAATGCCTTCGGGCGCATGATCGATCCCCATAACAATGGTTACGGCATTGCCGTTCGGCTTTGCCTGATCCGTGCTGACCGGAGCGCTCGATGGAGACTGCAGCACTTTACCCGTATAGTCCTTTCCCTTGTACTTCAGGCTGACGGGCATTCCTGCCTCCACGCCTAGCACATCCTTGGCATCCGATGCCACATAAGTCAATTGCATGCTGGAGGGGTCGGCCACCGTAACGATGGTTTGATAGGCATTTACGCGGTCCCCGGTTTTAATGGAATCGACGTAGATCACCGTTCCTGAGATTGGGGAGTACAGCTGCGACTTGTTAAGCCTGCTTTGCATGGCCTGCAGCGATATTTGTTCCCGTTCAAGGTCGATTTCCTTCAGCCGCTTGTCTGTTCCGGACGCTCCATCCCTCACGGCTTCGCTATACAGAAGCTGCACCCGCTCTACGCTCAGTTTTTGCAGCCTTACCTGCAGCGCCAGATCCTCTGTCTCCAGCTCGGCCAGCAGGTCGCCGGCCTTCACCTCTTGTCCAAGCTTGACATTAACGGATTTCAGCTGTCCGCCCGATTCGGTAAATGACAGCGTCTTCACATTCGAGGAAACAAAGGTTGCCGTACCCTTCAGCGAGGTTTGAATACTGCCGCGAGTTGCCTCCACCAGATCAAGCTTTTCCTGAACCGGCTGAATAAGCGGTGGCTGCAGTACCGCTTCTTCGCGGGGAAGAAGAGAACAGCCCGACAGTGTTAATGCAATGATTGCAAAGACAGCAGCCCGCTTTGTTCCCCTGCTAGATAAGAGGCGCATGATTCGTTGTTTCGGATACAATTTTTCCATCCTCCAATGCAATAACATGATCGACGAGCTCCATAATACCCGGGTCATGCGTAGTAAGCAGAATCGTCATTCCGGAACGGTTAACCAGATCCCTGAACACCCGCATCACCTGCAGTCCCATTCGGCTGTCTAATTCCGCAGTCGGCTCGTCAGCGATCAGAAGCGCAGGTTCATGCGCAATGGCACGCGCAATGGCCACTCGCTGCTGCTCTCCACCGGACAATTCCATCGGACGATGCTTCATCCGCTCCCGCATGCCTACCCGTTCGAGAGCCCGTTCGGCTGCTTCCTTGTTCCCTTTCACCTGCGTTCCAGCTATCCGAAGCCCAAACTCCACATTCTCGTAAGCGGACATAAGCGGAATCAGCCCGAACGACTGAAAGACCAATCCGATCTCTTTGCGGCGCAAGGCATTCCTCTCTTTGGCCGATAAGCCGGTCATTTCTACCCCTTGAAAAAAAACCTGCCCTTCAGTGGGCTCATCAAGCGCGCTCAAAATATTAAGCAATGTTGTTTTTCCGGAGCCTGAACGCCCTTTCAACGCGACCATGGAACCGGCCGGAATATCAAGTTGGATATCTGACAGAGCCGTAACTCCGGCATTCCCTTTCCCGAATACCCGCTTTATGCCTGTTGCCTTAAGCAGTGTTTCTCCGATTGTTACTGCCTGTTCTGCCTGCTTGGCCAGCATGATTGTTCCCCCCTTTCCCTTTTAACGCCCCTATTTCTGCCTTCTTTAAAAAGTGTAGTGCTAACAGAAAGAGGCAACAACCTGTCGGCTTTTGGTATAACACCTGCCAAGGTATAGAAAGTATGAAGCCAAAAAAAGCACGTTCCCAATTGGAACGTGCTTTACTCTAAGCTTCCTTTTATTGTCCAATAATCTCTTTAACCACTTCTTTGGGACGCTGCTTCGTATCGAACAGAAGCGGCCAGTTTTTCCTTCCTCTAACCGGAAAGTGATCCAGCCAGGTATAATCATCCGCCGCTCCCCAGAAGGTTACGCCGGTCAGTACGTCCTTATATTCGCGGAACAGTTCGAAAAATTGCTTGTATCTTTCTTCCTGCAGCCGAATCATATCAGCCGTAGGGGCCGTAAGATCGGTTCGTCTATCGTCAAAAGCAAACATGGACACATCCATCTCGGTAATTTGCAGCTTTAAGCCAAGCGATGCATAACGCTCGATAGCTTCCCGGATCAGATCCAAAGACGGATCAAACAGATTCCAATGCGCCTGGAGACCGATGCCGTGAACAGGAGCGCCGTTTTCAAGCAGCGCTTTCACGAGGGAGTAAATCTTTTCTCTTTTGCCAGGGTTGCATTCATTGTAATCATTGTAAAACAGAAGAGCATCAGGGTCGGCTTCATGGGCAAAACGGAATGCCTGCTCGATGTAATCTTCTCCGATGCCATGCAGCCATTTGGAAGGACGCAAGCTTTCTTCGCCGGTATCCGTCACGGCTTCGTTTACGACATCCCAGCAGTAGATCGTATCCTTGTACCGATTCACAACCGTCTCAATGTGAGACTTCATCCGGGCAAGCAGCAGCTCGCGGCCGGCTATTCCTCCATGGCCGTCCTCAAACACCCAATCTGGCGTCTGATTATGCCAAACCAGCGTATGGCCTCTAAGCTTCATGCCATTCTCACGGGCGAAGCCCGCAATCTTATTTGCTCGCTCGAAGGTGTACAGATGTTCCTTAGGATGAAGGCTCTCAAACTTCATTTCATTCTCAGCGGTTATGCTGTTGTAGTGCTGATTCAACAGCTCGCTCTGGCTGACGATCGTGCGATGATTAACTGCCGCACCAATCAAAAAATCATTTTGAAATGCATCGGCTAACGATTGCTTATCCCGCTTATTAACTGTACTCTCCATGCTTAATCGCACCTCTTCTTCCTTTGAAATTTTACTACCCGAGCCTTGTTAAACCGTTCTGGTATAACGGAAGTAGTCAAAATCAACATAGCCTCCGGATTGCTTGGTTGCATAATTGAACAAGCCAATCCGGTAGCCCATGAAATGATCCAGCGTGTACTTCATCTGCAATGGGCGTCCGATCGCTTTCCACTCTGCCCCGTCCTCCGAATAATAAAAATAGGCCAGATCAATGCTGTCGCGGAAATCAAAATCAATTCTCACATAAATGCGGTTACCGTTATATTCAAGCTTTTCCACGGCTTCCATTCCGCCGTCGCCTCGGTTTATCCCCATTACGACATAACGCTCACCATTGTCCTCCGCTTGTATGCCTACTGTGCCATACCCGCTTTGCAGTGCGACAAGACCGGCATAATCACCATCTTTCATAGCGGACAAATCAAGCACCGTTGTTCCGCTGCACGCCGGCCCTTCCGTCCGCTGGGTCAGCGTGTTGCGAGCCAATACGACACGATCAACGATATCGCCGGTTTCCAATCGTAAATAACCCGGCCGGGCAGTGACCGACCAGCGCGAATTGTCCGGATTATGATTCCATTGCCAGTTCAATGCCAGCTTGTTCTCTTCATAATCAAACTCATCGCTAATCACGAGCGGCATAGACACCGACTCCGGTAAATTCGTCTTAAAGGTTACAGGCGCTTTGCCGCCGTCGCCAATCACCGGCCAGCCATCCTGCCAAGTCAAAGGCAGGATGCAAGGAATCCGTCCGACCGCATCATGATCCTGGAATAAGAAGGCATACCATTCACCGGCCGGTGTGTCGATGATTCCGCCTTGCGCAACTCCCTTGTTGTGGTAGCCGAGATCATCGTCCAAGATGACTTTATATTCATAAGGCCCAAGCAGCTCCTTGGAGCGATAGCACAGCTCCCTGCGTCGGCCATGTCCGGTTCTTGGCCAGTCGATGAAGAACAAATAGTAATAACCATTCATTTTATAAGCATGACAGCCTTCAATACGCAGTCCAATGCCATCCCGCTCCCCTTCAAGCAGCAGTTGACGAATTCCGTCAGGCTTAATGGAAGCTGCATCCGCTGTTAGTTCGGTAATATAAATATCTCCATTGCCGCTGAACACAAAGATGCGGTCTTCGTCGAAGAGGAGTGCCGGATCATGCAGCAGCCCCTTGATCACCGAGCGTTCCCATTTCCCATTCTCGATATCTTCGGTCCGGTAAATATAAAATTGCTGCATATCGTTACTGGAGAAGCAGACATAGAAGATTCCGTTATGATAGCGCAGGCTGGATGCCCAGGAGCCTTTTCCGTAAATACCTTTGCCGTCCGCTAGATTGTGGGCCGCATGATCTTCGATCCTGTCAAATACGTAATTGACAATCTCCCAATCCTTCAGATTGCGAGATTTCATAATCGGACAGCCAGGCATGGAGTGCATGCTGGTGCTGACCATGTAAAAAGTGTCTCCTACGCGAATCATATCAATATCCGGTACATCCGCCCAAATAATCGGGTTCGTTATAATAGTACTGCTCATTGGAAGTTCCCCTCTCTTTTTTGATTAATAGATTTAAAGGACATCTTCCAGCTGCCGCCTGCTATGGGCATCAAGGATTTGCCAATCGGCAATCTCGCAGCGTTTGCCATTCATATCCGTCAGAACGATCCGGTTGCCTCCCGGGAATTGAAGATGCTCGTGCAAATTTCTCATCGTCAGCCGAGTTGCGCCGAGATGGGTCTCGATTTCCCATATCCACAAATCCGACTTAAACTTCACGCTGGTTATATGTTGTACTTTAGGCAGAAAATATCGGAATTGAAGTTCCTTCTCCAGTTCAGCGGCGCATTCAGACGACAATTCCGCAATATTGCGGATAATGCCTAGCTCTTTCCCCTCAGTCGTTCTTACCGAAATATATTCGGAAGCAAACCGGAAAGGAAAGGTCCGGTAGATAACTAGTTCTTCGTACGGTTTACCGTCCACCACGCCTTGCAGAACGCCGCCCTTGCCGCGGCTGAAGTAGATCTCTTCCGGCTTAAACATCCGGATATCGTATAGGTCTGCCATCAGCCTTCTACCCCCTTAATCTGAGCCAGCTCTTTCTGCGCATCCACAAGCTTGCGGTAAAACCCTTTTTCCTTGCCCAGAAGCTCTTCATGGGTGCCGACCTCAACAATTTTGCCATGGTCCAATACGACCAGCCGGTCTGCATTGCGGAGTGTAGACAGCCGGTGGGCGATGGCGAATGTCGTCCGGCCTTGGATAAGCCGGGAGATCGCCTCCTGAATCTGCTGTTCTGTTTCCGTATCAACGGATGCTGTCGCTTCATCCAGAATCAGAATGCGTGGATCATGGATAATGGCTCTTGCAATTGCCACGCGCTGCTTCTCGCCGCCGGAAAGTTTATGCCCTCGTTCCCCTACGCGTGTGTCGTAGCCGTCCGGCAGACGGACAATAAACTCATGCGCATTTGCAATTTTGGCTGCCCGCATAATCTCCTCGGGCGAAGCATCCGGCTTCGAATATGCGATATTATCCGCTATGGAACCGTCGAACAGGAATGTCTCCTGAAGCACTACGCCGATCTGCTTCCGCAAATCGGATTGGCTGATTTCCCGGATAGAGATACCGTCGATATAAATATCTCCTTCATCCGTATCATAGAACCGACAGATCAGATTAATAAAGGTCGACTTGCCCGCTCCGGAATGTCCTACGAGGCCAATCATCTCGCCTTGCCTCACCCGGAGATTAATGTCTTTCAGTACAGGATGATGCTTCTCATAGCCATAGGTGACGTTATCGAATCGAACCAGACCTTGAATGGTCCCAAGAGCTGCTGGCTGATTAGCTTCCGGAACTTCCGACGGCGTATCCATTATTTCGAATACACGGTGGGCGGCAGCCATGGCATTGCTTGCCCAGTTAATCATTTGGCTGACCCATTGCAAAGGTCCAAACAACATGCCGAGATAAGCAACAAGAGCCATTAGAACCCCAAGCTGCATATTCTCATGAAGCACCTTGTTACCTCCGTTAAACCAGATGAGCAGCGTCCCTATTCCCGCAATAAAATTAAAAGCCGGGAACATGAACTGCCATAGTCCCTCCATCCGGATATTGTTCCGAACCACTTCGACATTGGCACTTGCATAACGGCTCATCTCCTCCCGTTCCCTGCCAAATGCTTTAACGACACGGATACCCTGCAACGAATCGCCAACCAGCGTATTCAAGCGGAAGATTGAGCGCCATTGCTGGTACCAGCGGCGCCCAATCTTCGGCCAGATCGTCATCGACACCGCGATCATGACCGGTACGGGCAACAGCGCAAATAGCGATAGCTTCCAGTCCAGGCTCAGCATAATAACGAATATCGCGACGATTCGCAAAGATTCCCCGCACACAAAGACGACCCCGTCTGTCATGAACTGCCGCATCGCTTCCGAATCGCTGTTCACGCGCCCGATAAACTGCGAGGTTTGCCGGCGGTCGAAGAACGAGATGGAAAGACGCATTAAAGAACCGTATATATCCTTGCGAAGATCCCCCATTAGCTTAGAGCCGACCCATACGCCGATGTATCCTCGCACAGTCTGCATGACGGACAGCATCAAGGTTGTAACGCCTAACCCTAGAATAAGAAACAATAATATAGAGCCCTTATTCTGGGCCTGAAGCACATCGTCGATAATGACTTTTGTCAAATAAGGCGGAACCAACTCAACCAATGTGGTCAATATAAGCATGCAGGCCGCTGCTGCCAAATGTCCTTTATAGGGCTTGGCGTAGCGCAGCATCCGGGCAGCGGCTTTACCGCTGTTCATGCACAGCTGGCAAACCTTCGTGCCTTCATGAAGCGGATTGCCGCAGGTTGGGCAATGCTTAGGAATATCTCGCTCCGATAATACCGGCAGTTCTTCTCTCTTCGCAAGCGCACTGATCAGCTTTGCCGCGAAGTTGAATACCGGCGTCATTGCTGCCGTATAACGCGCTATAACAACGGGACAATCAACGGTATCCGCGAGCAGCATGCCACCTCCTACCGCTGCGACAGCACGTGCTTCTTTCAATTCGCTTACTGCAAACTGAATAGCCGGCGAACCATCTTTCTGCCACACCCTGATGTCTTGGTCCGTCACTGCCAGCCATTGTTCTCCGAAGCGGCCGTCGAACAGCAGGTCGGTTTTCACGCTAAACAGCAATTCTCCTGTTATCTGATTCCGCAGCTGCTCAGGCAGTTGATCCATAATAGACATAGTCTCCTCCTGCTTAATTGGATATAGCCGTCACATCGTAACTGGCGCAACAAGGAAAGTTTAGCTCTACCCTTAAGCTCCAGCAACCTGCCGGATTTCGGCTCTATTACCCGTCAAGTTATAGATAACCGGCATTTCATATAGGGCCGCAAAGCTTAGCCTCATCGGAAACAACAATTGTCCATATAGAAGCAACGTCAAGCTATAGGCTGCCGCAGGCAACCTATGTTTAAATACTTACGAATCATTCAAATTTCAAATCCAGCCCTTGTCTGCGGGCACAAGAAAGGAATGTGTAACTTTTGGATAAGCCTCTTGGCATAACTCCCGCTATGGGATGGAATTCATGGAACACTTTTACCTGGGACATCAATGAGCAGTTAATCCGGGATGTTGCCGACCGATTCGAATCGGATGGATACAAAGCGGCAGGTTATGAATATATCGTCATTGATGATTGCTGGAGCCTGAAGCAGCGTGATCAGCAGGGGAATCTTGTTGCTGATCCAGCCAAATTTCCAAGCGGGATGAAAGCACTCGCCGATTATATCCACTCGAAAGGCTTGAAATTCGGGATGTATTCATGCGTTGGCACCCATACCTGCGCAGGCTTTCCCGGCAGCTTTGAGCATGAATTTCAAGATGCCCAATTATTCGCTGAGTGGGGCGTTGATTATTTGAAGTACGATTATTGCTTCAAACCCCGGCATATCTCGGGAGAGCTGCTGTACAAGCGAATGAGCCTTGCCCTTAAAAACAGCGGAAGGGACATTCTCTTCTCTGCCTGCAACTGGGGCGAAGATAATGTCTACCAGTGGATACGTGAGTCAGGTGCCCATATGTACCGGTCAACAGGCGATATTCAGGATCACTGGGATTCTATTAAAAATCTGGCCCTATCACAGCTGGACAAGGAATGTTATACCGGATCCTTCTGCCATAATGATCTGGATATGCTGATTGTCGGCATGTACGGGGGCAGCAATAACTCGTTTATCGGCAGTAAAATAGGCGGCTGCAGCGACAATGAATACAAGACTCATTTCTCATTATGGAGCTTAATGGGTTCACCGCTCATGATTGGCTGCGATATCCGTACAGCTAATCAGGCGACCAAAGATATTTTGCTCAACCCGGATCTGATCGCTATCAATCAGGATATCGAAAGCCGCGGAGCCTACCGGATTAAGCCGGAGCCCCAATGGTTCCATGCTGATGATGTCTTTATGCTGGTAAAAGTACTGGCGGACGGCGACGTGGCTATCGGCTTCTTCAATCTAAGCGATAATCAGCGGGAGCTGTCGCTGCAATTTTGGGATATTGGTCTTCCTTATGCTTCCGGCTTCTCCTTATCTCTGTATGATTGCTGGGAGCATAAGGAGCTTGGCGTGTTCAAAGAGAGGTTCGCTCCCGTAGTGCCGGCACATGACTGCCTGATTGTCCGTGCCAAGCTGGTTAAATAATGAGCAGCAAAACTTGCATGAACTGCCAGGCCTCTCTTCAGGCGGATGATAGAGCGATATACATGAAGCTTGTCTCCAGAACGGCTCAGCAATTCTTGTGTATCGATTGTCTCGGCGCAAAGCTGAACTGCGGACGTGAGCCCATTGAAAAGCTGATACGCTATTTCCGGGAATCCGGACACTGCGTCCTCTTCCGTTAATGCTTCTCGTCCCGACCATGCAGCGTCATATACTCAGAAGGTGTATATGACGTTGCTTTCTTAAATACCTTTGAGAAATACAGCTGGTCTTTGTATCCTACCGAGCAGGCGACCGACTTGATAGACAACCCGGACGACATCAGCAGCTCCCGGGCTCTTTCCATCCGGTATGCGGTCATATAGCCGGAAACAGACATTCCGGAAGCCTCCTTAAACAAACGAAACAGATAGCTCCGCTCCAGGCTGACAGCATTCACAATATCCGATACCGTCAAGGTTGTCCGCCAATAATTAATCATGATATATTCCTTCGCCAGCTGGACATAATCAATCGGTTGAGCTTCTCTTGGATAGAACTCCACATAATAAGAAAGAAGCAGACGTAATTGAGCTTCCGTTCTCATTTTTACAAAGCGCCTAGTATCAGCGCCTACGACCTGAGGGAAGTAGGGCTTTAAATCAGCCGGACATGCGGCAACTACAGGATTATCCGGCTCAAGCCCGGTCATCGCTATCAGCCTCTCCGCCTCATCTCCTTTAAACTCGATCCATACATATTCCCAAGGATCCTCGGGATCAGGGTAGTAGTAGATCTCCGTTTTCGGAAAAATCATGAAGCTGTCGCCTGTCGATAACGGATACTGCCGATTATTCGTCTCCAGCGTTCCCTTCCCGCTGATTATAAAATGCAGTGCATAAATATCACGTACGCCAGGTCCCCACTTATGCCTGTTGGCGGGCTTATAGCCGCTATAGGTACAAATTAACTGACTGCTGTTAAATGCATCCAACAACCTCATAAAATTTCCTTTCCAAAAAAAGACCGCGGCTTTGAGTCGCCGCGATCCTCTCCTATTATTGGCCGAACTGCCAGCTATGCAGCTTAAACAGCTTGCTGTCAGGCTGTCCCTTGAACACGAGGTATAAGTCATGCACGCCTTCTGCACCGCTTACCTCCGTTTGGTATTCCGCCGCTTGGTCACCCGTTGCCCGAACCGGCAAGGTTCCGATCAGCTTGCCATCGGCCGCATCCAGCCGCAGCTCAACGATTGCAGCTGCGGATGCTTCCGATACCGAAGCCGCAAAACTGGAAGCGCCATTGCTTCCGAAATCAACCTTGGATAACGCTATCCAATCGCCGCTGTCAATATCGGTTACGGTCAAGCTGCCATCCGGGGAAGCTTCCGTGGCAATTCCCGCATTCCATCCTATCGTTGCCGCTTCTACGGACTCATAAGGATTAAATAATTGAATTTGAGCTGCGCCTTCGTAATTCGCCGTAATCTCCTGAATCGACCGATCGGCATCCCGGAACTTAAGCTCATTCAGATGCGTGGAACGGTAACCCTTCGGAACTCCCATCGCTTTCGACAAGGTTTGAGCATGGTAAGCAATATACCAGGCATTCTTAAACTCGAAGATGACGTGATGATTGTTGCCGCCTACTCCGAAAAAATGTCCGGGATTTTTCAGAATCGTTCCCCGGTACGTCCACGGTCCCATCGGACTGTCGCTGGTCATATAAGCGATCTCTCCTGCAGGAGGGCTGCCCTCCGGACGGTCGCCGTTATAGAAGTTCGAGCAGTACGTAAAGTAATAAGTCCCGTTATATTTGTTAATGCCGGCATCCTCAAACATAAATGGGGCCGGGATAACCTGCGCTTCGCCTACTACGCTGATCATATCGTCTCCAAGCTGCATGACCCGTGCCGTATCCGGACTTTCGTCCTTGCCCTCCGGCACACCGCCGCCGAAGTAAATATACGCCTTGCCGTCATCGTCCACGAGCACGGCCGGATCGAATAACCAGGTAACCTTCTCAACGCCTGGAGTTGATCTTAAGATCAGCGCTTTTCCGATTGGATCCTTCCACGGGCCGATTGGGCTGTCGCCTTCCAGCACGCCAATTCCGCTCGCATTGTTCGCAAAATAAAGAAAAAACTTGTCTTGTCCATTAATGACCTTATGGGCAATAGCAGGGGCCCAAGATTGCGTGGCCCATTTGGCAGCGCCTTCAGAACCTGCAACGTTGATGATCCCGTGATCCGTCCAGTTCACCAGATCCGCAGAGGAAATAATGCCAATCTTGTTAATGTTGCCGTACGTATTATCCTTCACGCTTCCGTCCTCGCCGTATTCGAGCACGTCATTCGTCGTATAAAGATAGACGCGGCCATCAAACACGAGAGCGTAAGGATCCGCCCCGAATTTATGCGAAACAAGCGGATTTCCTTGCGGCGGCACTTTACCTACCGCGCTAGCCAGTTTTACCTGTAAATCTTCCATTGTTAATTCCTCCTGATTCGTTATCGAATGATGGGATGTGATCAATAGTATGAGAACGGCTGTAAGGCAGCCTAGTCCTACAACAATGTTCAAATTAAACCGTTTTTTCATGGTTAGCTCCTCAAGTATGGGTGAGAGCGTCCCGATATTCCTGTGGCGTCATGCCGGTAGCTTTCTTGAAAAATCTCGTAAAGGAATGTGCCGCTTCGTAGCCTACCTCAACAGCGACCTCGCGCACCTTGAGCTCATCCTCCTTAAGCAGCTCCTTGGCTCTCCTAACCCGGCAATTATCGATGTATTCGGATAAATTGACGCCGCATTCCAGCTTGAAAAATCGAGATAGGTAAGAAGGATTGAAATAATTGATCTCGGCCAGCCGGACAAGCGACAAATCCTCGTTTAAATGCTCATTGATATACTGACAAATTTTATCAATGACGGTGGCCGCATTTTCTTTATTTTCCGGACTTTTCACCTTAAATAGCTGATCCGTTACCTGCCTTAAGTATCGAACGGCTTCTTGCATGGAGGAATGCTCATCCAGACGCATCAGCTTGCAGTAATCGCTAAACTCGCCGCAAAGCCCCGCGCGGTTAATATGCGCATACAGAATAAGGGCAATCGAATAGTAGATTTCAATCTTTCTTTTAACAGAACTATTCTCGTGGAGCATCGCCAAGCTTAATTCCTCGAAGATTTCGTCGAATTTCTCGGGTTTGCCCGCATCCAGGAACGCTGCCAGCATTTCGGCTTTCGGGGCTACTAGACCTTCTTCTTTCCTGTGCAGCTCATGCGGCTCTTCAAGCTGTTCGCCACGGTCAGTCACAATAATTGTCATGCCTTCTCCGCCGATTCTCATGAGCTGCAGCTGGCGAAGCCGATCATATTGCCGGTTTATGGCTTCCCATCCGCAGGAGCTACCGCTTATCGTGAAAGCTATGGGCAAACGCAGGGATTGCAGGCAAGTCTCCTGAATTAATTCCAATGTACCTTCCAGGTAACGAACCAAATGGTTATAAAACTTCTCTTCCTCATGCTCGGAGGGCTGCAGCAGCCATAAGAGATCCCCTTGCTTGTCTACAATCCCGATTTGTCTCGTTTTCTCGGACAAATAAGAATTGCACACCATTCGCGCCTTTGTAAGAAGTCCGCTTCTTTCAATATAAGAGGCACCTTCCGGATACGATAAATGCCCCATGACAAGGAGTACGGGAGAAGCCGGATTCAGGCCAATGTTCATTTTATGAAACTCATCGGTCAGCCTGTCCTTGTCCAGACTATGCCCATGGCTTTCCTGGAGCAAATGCCGAATGTAATCCCCTTGTGCCATCTGCTCAAGCGTATAAAGCAGCTCGCGGGATTGCTCGAGCATTTGGCTCATCTGATTCTCGTGCTCGATCTCCTGCATCACTTCCTGAACGGTTGCCGTAACCTTGTCATAACCTTCTGTCTTCAGCAAATAACGAACCTTCGGCATCTGTATGGCTTTGTACGCGTAATCAAATTCACTAAAACCCGTCAGGAAGATGACCTTGCATCTTGGCCAAAAGGCTTGAATCTCCTCCGACAGCTCGAGACCGTTCATGCCCGGCATGCTGATATCGGTCAATACGATATCAATCCTCGTCCGCGACATCCAGTGCAAGGCCTCCTTCGCAGAGTAGGCCTTGCAGACATCCAGCTTCTCCGGCATAAGCCGATGGAACACCTCGTATAGCGAGTCTGTAATAATGTCTTCATCATCAACAATCAGCAATCTATACAATAACACCAGCCCCCTCAAGCTTGATTCTGATCTCTACTTTGAGGCCATTCAACTCGCTTTTGGACAGAAACAAGCCGCTGCCCTCTCCGTAAGTCAGAACTATGCGCCGGTGGATGTTAATCATGCCGGTCATTTCACCGGATTCCCCTTTGCTGTCCAATCTTGCTTGCAGGGCTTCAATCTGTTCGTCTGTGATCGGATGGTCGCCGTTATTTTCCACAATAATTCTCGCTTCTTCCTCATTCATGCCGAAGGAAACGCGGAGCAAGCCTTCATTGGTCATTTTCTCCAGGCTATGCTCGTAGGCATTCTCGATAATCGGCTGAATGATCAGCCTCGGCACCCGGATTCGCTCCATGCTCTCCGGCAGCTCATCGAACTCTACCTTAATTCTTCTGGAGAACCGGAGCTTCTGAATTTCGGTATACATGCCTGAATGCCGGCTTTCTTCAGCCAAGAGAACGTTATCCTCTCCGTTGCGGGTGATGAAGCGGTAATACTCGCCAAGCATGTTCGTGAAGAGCTGAACGCGCTCCAAATCCCCCGTTTTCGCCAATGAGTTTAGAATAAAAAAGCTATTGTACAAAAAATGCGGTTTAATTTGGGATTGAAGCTGCTTAAGCTCTGCTTTCTGCATCATCATCGTTTGTTTGAAATCTTGATCGATCAGCGTCTGCAGCTTCTTAATCATCTGGTTGAACCGGTTATACAAATAGCCGAATTCATCCTTCTTCTCATGGTCAATATAAATGTTGAGTGCACCTCCTTCCATCTTTCTGAAGCTCTGTACTAACAACAGCAATGGCTTATGAACAAACTTATACGTCGATAAGGCATAAATAACAATGGCACAGCAGGATGTCAGGGCGAAGATCCATGCCCAGTTGTTGAATCCTTTCAATGGCTTCTTCACTACCGATTCGGGCAAATAGGTAATGACGGACAATCCCAGCGGTTCGGAATAAGCCTTATCGAGATGATATTTTTTGTCGCCGATTTGCGTGATCAACGTATTTTTTTCGGCATGAAGAGCACCAATCACAGAGCTCTGCAAATCATCCGAGGTATCTCCGTTACTTGCCAATGTATATCCCATTTTATTGGAGATAAGGAATGAGCCGCTCTCTGGATAAACACTGATCTGCTGCAGCGATTCTCGGAGCTTATCCATATTGAGTTCAATCTGGACGATAAATACTGGATCCCCTTCCTTGCCTCCGTATTTAGCAGCGCTGAGGTGAAGGGAATGATCATAGAGGATGAGACGTGCTTCCTTCTTATCCACTACATTGTGAAAATAATTGAAGCTGAGCTGATTGAAATCATCAACTCCATTGTTGGAGGAAATCGTCTTCTGAATAGTCCGCACATGAACGTAAATATCTTTTATATAAACGCTGCTATTCTTAATAGAAGTAAACCGGTGAAGCAAATAATCGATGCTGGCTTTCTTGTCGGCGTTATCCATCAAATTCCAGGTAACCGCCAGTTTGTTCAAATCATTATCCTGCAAAATATCATACTGTTGAATTTCCAGCCATTCGATTTGATGATCCAAATCTTCCAGGTAATAAGAAAGCTGGGCAGTCGTATTTTTCGATATCTCATTACTGGCATTTGCATAACTCCAGTTGTACAGGTACACCCCCAGTAAAATAATTGGCAGGATAACGACTAAATTCGTAATAATAAGCCTGACAAATAAGGCATTTCGCCATGACTTAGCGGGCAGTCTTATCAAGTGAATACCTCCGTTGTTCATACCACTGATTAACCTCGGCTGTTATTTTGTCGCCGCCCAGCTTGTACCAGTCCTGTACGAATTGGTCGAAGTCATCAATAGGTCTGCCCAAAATAATGTTGATGTAGGTTTGATCCTGCAGATCGCTAAGGATCTGCTGCAGGTCAATCATGGTATCCGTAGGAGCGCCTACAAAACTCTCGTACAGCAGTTGATTGTTTTTCTCATACTGATCAATGATGGAAAACGCACCTGTTGGACCATACGTCTTAAACCAGCCCCAGCCTGATTCGCCGGCGTCTCCCGATAGATACTGATCCATTCTCTTCTTGATATAGATGGCTTCGTCTTTCAGATTCGCCTGATTACCGCTCTTGCGGGCTTCTTCAATCTGCCTGTAAGCCTCCAGGTTTTTTCTTGTAGGAGACGGGGTAACCGGAGACAACTGCCATACCGCGTAAGTCGTGTTGTAATACTTCTCGTATTCTGCGGTCTGCCCCCAGTTCTTCTCCAGATGCAGATTAAAGAGCTTCACGATAGCTTCCGGATGCTCATAGCCTTTTCTGATTGCGAAAAAGGTGTTCGTATTGAATTTAAGGGGCACCTTTGGGGCATCGCCCGTTGCAGAAACAATGGGATAAGCCTGCCAATCCGAGTCCGGATCATTGTTCCGGCTCGTTTGCACCAGAAAAGAGGCCCACTGCTCCCCGTAGATCATTCCTATTTTCCCGGAAGTTATAAGCTTGCCCGCCTTATCCCCGTCTTTTAAAGCGAATTCAGGATCAAGCTGGCCCTGGTTGTACATATCCTGAATCACCTTCAAAGCCGTTTTTACCTCCGGCTGAATACCTCCGTACACCAGCTTTCCTTGCTGATTCTTGATCCAAATATTCGGGAATGCGTCATAACCGGCCATAAGGTCAACAAGTCCCATAACCGGGTCACCCAAATATTTCGTTGCTGCAATCCCGAAGGTATCGTCCTTGCCGTTATTATCTGGATCTCTTTCTGTAAACGCTTTCGAAATCGCCAGTAAGTCATCCATCGTTTTCGGCGGCGACAGCCCCAGCCTCTTCAGCCAATCCGTTCTGATCCATAATACATCCGCGTCTTCAATCGAAGAGCTTGTCTGTGGAATACCCATCAGCTTGCCATCGATCGTTGCCGTTTCAAACGGGCCGTCTCCTTCTTCGCTAAGTACTTTCTTCGTAAGCGCGGAAGCATATTGTTCATATACATCCGTCAAATCCTCGATCAAGCCGGCGTTACTCAGTTCCCTAAGCTGCTGGGCACTTACCTGAACAACATCCGGAATATGTCCCGATGCAATCGATGCGCCAAGCTTCTGACGATATAGATCCCCTTTCGCCGTCCAATCATATTTGATCTTGATTCCCAGAGTTTCCTCGGTCAGTCTTGTCCACCGGTTATCTTCCAGCGTTTCTCCCGGCAAGTTGCTTATTAAGCCTTCTAATCCTTCACCGACTTCTCTTACAAAGGACAGCTCGATAGGCGGAGCATAACGACTGAGCGAACGATCTGCATTCGATGCCGGTACTGGCGTATTCGAATTCTCCTGCTCTTCAGGCGGCTTGGCGTTGTTTTCATTCTTGCATGCAGATAAGGCTGATAGAAGCATCAGCGCAGCAAGCATAAGCTTTATCTTGTTTATCCTTGGCCTTGGTATCCGCAACAGGATTTCCCCTTTTCACTCGGGCGCAGCGCGACGAGCTGTATGTAATTCATTATCTGGGCAGACACCCGATAATACAATACACATCTCTTTATGTCGTTACCCGTTGTTTACTTTTTAGCATAATCCAATGTACAGGAAAGCACGAGTATCGGCAAGGCCGATTGCTCCATTATCAAACAGGCTAACCCCCATAATTAGACAGGTGTTCAACGCTCGCATCCGAATAGTACACTCATTTCTGCAAGCGCATACAATCACAGTCCCATGCAATCAAATTTCAAAGGAGTTGGGTATTAATGAAAAAGAGCAATTCAAGCTGGATTCTGAAGCTGTTCACCCTAGTGGCGCTTATGCTAACGCCATTCTTGGTGAACAGTCATCCGGCGAAAGCGTGGTCGGGAATGACCATGTCCAAGCTTCATGTGAGCGGCAATCAGCTGGTGAACAGCAGCGGCCAGCCCGTGCTGCTGAGCGGTTGGCATCAACCTTCCGGTTCGTATTGGACGTACCAGGACAGCAAATATTATCTGGATCAATACGGCGGGAACAGACATGCGGCAGTTCTGGCGTATCTGAAGGACATTACGGATACTTTCACCAATACATCAAGTAAATACGGCAACAACCACGGCTGGTATATGAACCAGGTTCGCTTGTTTATCGATCGCGAGGACATGGGCGATGTCGCAGCCGGCACATACAATTTCGCGGGACTGCAATCCGTAACCCAGGACGTTATCATTCCATACATCAACTATGCCAAGACCAAAGGGGTATACGTCACGCTTGGCCTTGACTTCACTATTCTTAATAACCAGGCGACAACGCAAGCCAATCTCGATAAATTTAATCAAATCTGGGGTTATTTGTCCTCTCAAACGGCTATCAAGAGTGCGGATAACGTCATGTTCGAGCTTATTAATGAGCCCGTTCAAGCCTTCGCCAACGGCTCCTGGGGAGGCAATCCTGCACAAAGCGACTTTGTTGCCTACTGGAATTCACTCAAGACCTTCCAAAACTCCATCATTTCCACGATCCGGAATAACGGTGCAGACAATGTGATCTGGGCGGCAGGGCTTGGCTGGGATCAATACTACCAGCTGTGCGCTTCCTATCCGCTGACGGATCCGCTCAACAATTACGGGTATGCCGTTCATTGGTATCCGGGTTACGGCGCCCATGACGATTATGCCGCTCTTCAGCAGATCTGGGATGATACGATCAAGCCATGCGCCAACAATTACCCAATCAATATTACCGAAACGACATGGTTCAAGACGTTATCCGGCGACTCTTCTTATTGGGACCTGTTCAACGGCTCCAATGAGGGCTTTGGCAAAAATACGAAAGCTATCTTTACAGCGGCAGGCAATGTCAGCGTAGCCGTTCACATGAACGGTTTCTTGCTCGAGCCCGGCACCAGAAGCTCCTTCGCCGATCCGACGGCCGGCTTGAAGTACGACGGCAATACCGCAAGGGACGGAATGGCCAGGTTTATTTTCGAATGGTATTATGAGCGGGCGCAGCTGCATCCATGGAACGGAATCTGGAATGGCATCCAGTCGGGATCGACCTACAAAATTATAAACCGGGCCTCGGGAAAAGCGCTTGAGGTACCGGGAGGCCAGAATACGAATGCCTTGCAGCTTCAGCAATATACGGATAATGGCGCTACCGCCCAACAATGGGTCATTACGGATCAAGGTACCTATAACAATTACTATAAACTTCGAAGCGTCAGCTCTTCCGACAACAAAGTCATGGATGTACGCAACGGGACAACGAACAACGGGGAAGCCATTCAGCTCATGTCCGATTACAATAATACCGCTCAGCAGTTCCGGCTGATTAAGCTGAGCAACGGATATTGGAGCATCATTAACGTAAATAGCAACAAAGCAGTTGAGGTTGCCAATTCCTCGACAAACAACTCCGCTTTGATCCAACAGAATTTGTATCGGGGCAACCTGAATCAGCAGTGGCAACTGGTGAAAATCAACTAACAAAACAAATGGGGCAGTCCTTTTCCAAGGTGACTGCCCCATTCATTCTTACGACGTTTTATCGAAAGAGCAGGTTTTCTAATCCTCCTGATCTATAAACCTATTATTTTAATAGTAACTTCTAAAGAATGTATATTCCATTATTGGATGTTTGAAGATATGCTCTTTCATTATAGATCGTGCAGTAGGAATATGCCGTTTGAAGGGAGAGTCTATCGGTTGAACCATATCCATTATGTCGGAAGCGATGCTGCGCATGACAGTAATTTTGTTTTTGATATTCCTCAAGGCCATCACTGTTGGCTTCTGGTCATTACCAAGACCCCCGCACAATTCTGGGTAAACGGAGAACTCCAAAAATACCCCTCTCAAAGCGCTGTCCTGTATCGGGCACATCAGAAAATCTATTACAAAGCTTGCGCCGATAAATATGTAAACGACTGGATCCGCTTTGAATCGGACGAACCGTACGTTTCAAACCTTCCATCCGGCATTCCATTCTCGCTGGATGATCCGGATTATTGCCACAAGTTAATCGAACTGCTTGTGATCGAGCATCATTTTAATAGAGATTACAAGAAGTCTTCCATTGATTGTTTGCTGCGAACCTTGTTCAACAAGCTACTGGAGTCCTATTGCCATGACGGCTTTACAACGCAATACTACGATCTATTACGTCTGCGTGCGGCTATTCAAAATAGCCCGGGCGATCATTGGACGGTTCCGAAAATGGCGGAATACGTCCGAATTAGCCCGGGTTATCTGCAAACCATTTACAAAAAGACTTTCGGAATATCTTGCATGGAGGATGTCATCAACTGCCGTATTCGTCTTGCCAAAGAATATTTGTTCCAAGGTTCCCGAACCATTCATGAAGTTGCCGATCGATGCGGATACCAAAACGTGGAACACTTCTGCCGGCAATTCAAACAAGTGACCGGCTTCTCGCCAAGAAATTTCCGGTTACAGGCCAGCCATTCCGAACAGGTTCGGGAACATCCGGTTATTTGACCTGAATCAACCGATTCGCTTTAAAATATTCCTCTACGAGGAACTTCATCACGTCATTCGGCTGCTCCCTGACAAATTCGGCTGCATCCGCAAACTTCATTCCGAACGGAGCATCCGGCGTATAAGCTTCCCACTGCGGCAGTTCCTCTCCCGTTGAATCTAAGCCGTTCGGATTTCCGGTACGGATGAAGTTCGCCCAGTAGTTGCACATTTGCCGGGCGAGATCGTAGTGTTTGCCAACGAACGGCCTCCAGCATTTGGCGAGGGTCTCGAAAAAGAACCAAAGATCGACCGAATGGAACGTTCCGGGATTATCCCAGCCCGGAATCTCGGCATCGAAATTGTAATAATAAAGAGGCGTATGGCCCCCCGTTTCGGCATTAGCTTGACCTGCAATCCGAATGGCATATTCGATGCCGTTAACCGAAGCCTTCTTAATAACTTCTTCAAGGCTGCCTGTTGAATATTCGCATAGCTCCAGGAACGTCTTGGCGCCGTCGCCGAACAGCTTGACGGCCAATTGTTGGAATTCCTCCAATGAACCCGCTTGAGGAGCACTGATAAATTCGGACGATGTATGACCGAACATAACCGGCACCTGCAATCGTTTGTTTTGAAGGAATAGCTCAAACGAGTTCCCCACGTTAAACTTATGATCTACGACGGTCCCCCAGAAAGCTTTATATTCCACTATCTTATCCCGTAAATAGACAGCATCTAGATTTCGCGCTTCTTCAAGCGAGGTTACTCCGAGATAGTTAAAGAACTGGATGCCCTCCTGTTCGGCCTCCTCCAACGAGCGGAGAAACCTTGGCATTCCGGCGTTCGGGTATAGCGGGGCAAATAATCCGCTCTGAACAATCGCTCTCTGAAAAAGTTCGCTGTTCTGCGGTGAAGTCAGCTGGTTCATGACACTGCCGCCGCCAGCCGATTGTCCGCCAATCGTTATATCGTCCGGATTACCGCCGAAAGCGGCAATATTGCGCTTGACCCATCTAGTAGCGGCTTGCTGGTCGAGATGGCCGAAGTTTGCCGGCGCATCCGGCGCTTCTGCCGTAATTTCAGGATGGCACAGAAATCCGAATGCATTCAGTCTATAGCTGATGGTGACTACAACGATCCCTCTTCGGGCGATGCGTTCTCCGTCAAATTCCATCTCGGAAGGATGACCAACCTGCAGGCCACCGCCGAAGTACCACACAAATACGGGAAGCTGTTCATCTGCCTTTTTCGCCGGGGTCCAAACGTTCAGGTAGAGACAATCCTCGTTCATCGCGATATCCGGTTCCACGGCCCATTCCCGCGTATATATATTGTTGTCATCAAGCTCCTGCCTAACCTGAAGAGGGATCGGCGCATATTCGTAAGCTTTCCGCACCCCTTCCCAGTGGCTGGCGGGCTGAGGCGCACGCCAACGGTTCTCTCCTACCGGCGGAGCGGCAAAAGGTATCCCTTTAAAGCTTGTAATTCGAGGATCTGCTGCCGGTAGTCCTTGCACCGTCCCGTTTTCCACTTGTACAATTCTGAGCATGAATTCATTCTCCCTTCAACCAAAATAATTACTTGCCGGTTGTTGCATCATTACGCATTTTTATGATTTTTTGCGCTCTTTCCGTATCCACGGCAACAACGTCATTCCAGCCAAGCCCTACGGCATCGCTCTTCATTTTTGTCCATAACTGATCGAATTCTTCTTGATTCTTAGCGAATACCATCTTCCAGGATGTATTTTTTACATAATCCGAAATCTGGCTGCGTTTGTTTTTAATATCCGACGAATCACTGCCAAGGCTCGTATTTATATTCGGCACGATGTCGATCATATTGTTTTTCGTGTAATACTCGGTGGCATTTGTTGCGTTGTAGGTCTTCTGCCAGTCTGTGGTTAGTGCTGTCTTGTTAGCCTCGATCGTGGAGCTCCAATAGTTGTTGTTATAAAATTCGCCTGTTTCCGGATCCACGACAAAATCGCTCATAATCATGCTATTAATTTTGCTTTGTCCATCCTGGTACCCGCCGCCACCGTATTGATCGGGAACCGGTGTGTTTTTCTGGAAAGCGGTTTGTCCAACCTCGGTGAGCTTAAACTTGCCGTCTTCGGATTTTTCATAATTGAAGCCTTCAAATCCGTTCGTATAATAACGCAATCCTTCTGGAGAGACCATCCAATCCAGAAACTCCATGATTCTTTCCGGTTCCTTGGCTTTCGAGCCAAGCGCAAATACCCGGCCGTTGCCGTAATAGGCATCGCTATTCTGGATGATGCGGGTATCGGCGATCGGAACAGCCACATTGCCGTCGCCGTTCTTGCCTCTTTCTATCGAGTTGTAGAAGCCTCTTTGCCAGGAGTACCACAAGAGAAGAACCTGTTTATTCGTCAGCTTTTCCGCAACTTTGTTCCAATCCTGCGATGCGGAATCGGGGTCCACGAGTCCCATTTGATTAGCGGTAAAATAGAATTGCAAAATCTTTTTGTACATGCTGTTATCGTCAATGAGAGGAACAATATCGCCTTTGGCATTCAACTGAATGGTCGAAGTTCCGTCCGGCTGCTCGTATCCGTACCAGTTGCTGAGCCAGCGGACGTTTTCCATGCTTCCGCCATCCCAGTCCTTCCACAACGTGATGGGAACGATTTTTTTGCCGTCAGGCGTAGTTGGATATTTCTTTTGCATTTCCTTCAGCACATTCAGAAGATCGGTCAAATTATTCAGCTTGGGAGCTCCTACTCCTTTGTAATAATCCCAGGGCATTATTGGGCTGGAGTAAGGAATTTCTTCGGAAAACGTTGTTGGAGACGTATCTGCCTCAAAAGTCGGCATCGCGTATATTTTCCCGTCCGGATTGACCTTGTCGAAAGCCGCATTAAAAGGCTTAAAGTGATTATCTACGTATTTGGACAGAAATTGCGTGTTTTTTAACTTGTCGGTGATATCCATAACGAGTCCTGCCGGAATTAATTCCTCCAGCTGGCTGTTATCCACGATGAGAAGGTCGCCTAAATTCCCTGCCGCCGTTCTGGTCTTATACAGCTGATCGCCGGCAACCTGCGGGGCGAGAATGTTAAGAGTGATATTAAACTTATCTTTAATAAGCTTTCCATACCAGCCTGTCTGCTCGCCTTGGTAATTGGCCGCATTATCGTAGACTGTGATGGTCAGAGGTTTGCTATGATCAATCCCTTTTCCCGATTCGGTTGTGCCTTCCCCATTGCTTGGCTTTGCTGAAGCAGCTGACTCATTGGATGAACTCTGACAGCCCGCTAATGCCGTCGACAACAACAAGGTACCGGTAACCGATAACAAAGTCCATTTTTTGAATGTTTTAGTGCTCCTGCTCAATTGATAACCCCCCATTGGATGAATGTATTATAATGGCGCAAGTTAACCTTTTACCGCGCCAATCATAATCCCCTTAACGAAGAACCTTTGAAATATCGGATACACCAGCAGAATTGGCGCAACCACAATGATGGTGACGGTCATGCGAATGGAAGTTGTCGTCTGCTTGGTGGCCAAGCTTGCCATGGCCGTTGAGCCGGCATTTTGCAGGTTGACCATGGTCGATAATGAACTCGCCTGATTAATATAGTTGTAGAGAATGAACTGCAGGCTGTACAGCTTGCTGTCCGTAACCAGCAGCAGCGTGTCCTGAAAGGAATTCCACTGGTCCACAGCCGAGAAGATGGCGACCGTAGCCAGAATGGGTTTGCTTATAGGCAGCATGATTCTGAAAAAAAGCGTCATAATCCCTGCGCCGTCTATGCTTGCGGCCTGCTGCAATTCCTTGGGCGTTGACTCCACGAAGGTCTTGACCAGAATGATGAAAAATGGAGCTACGATGGTGGGCAGTACATAAGCAAGAAAATTATTGGTTAGATGCAGAGATTTCATAGTCAAATACCAAGGAATAACCCCGGCGTTAAAAAACATCGTTATAATCGTAAAGCGATACCAGAATTTTCTCCCCCACATATCCTCTTGAGTAAACATAAATCCCAGAAACGCGGAAGCGCCAACGGTCAATGATGTGCCTATTACCGTTCTCCCCAAAGATACCAGGGTGGCGTCCCACAAGCCCGGTATTTTGAACACGTCCAGGTAGTTTTGAAAATGAATGTGTTTGGGAAGAAATACGACATCCCCTCTTGCGCTTATATCATTTGCGCTAATGGTATTGATAATGATGGAATAGAAAGGGTATACGCAGATCAGAGCAAATAGGGAAAACAAAGTATAAACCACCACAGAAATTATTCGGTCGGTTAGGCCGACTTTCATTTTTACTCTGCTCATACAATGCTCTCCCCTCTCAGCAGCTTGGACAATTTGTTCACGGAAAAGAGAAGCACAACGCTAATCAGGCTCTTCAGCATACTAATCGCGACGGAAACCGAATAGCTGCCGCCTCCCATGGCCAGGTTGTATACATATAAATCCAAAACCTGTATGGAATCTTTGTTAAAGGCATTCTGAAATACGAAATATTGCTCCAGGCCGTTATTCAGGAAGCTCGCAATCTGCAGCATCAACAGGACAAAGTAGGTAGGCAGCATGCTTGGCAGTACGACATACCGGATGATCTGCATTCGTGTCGCACCGTCGACATGGGCAGCTTCATAAAGAGCGTCGTCTATCCCCATAATGGCGGCAATATACAAAATCGCGGACCAGCCTAATGCTTTCCAGGTTGTCCACATCCACATCGTGAACCATACATGGTCGGAGTTCTGAAGGAATAAAACCGGCGAATCGATAAATCCGAGCATCTTCAGGAGACCGTTTATGATCCCCTCACTTGAGAACATGGAGAACGCCAATGAATAAACCAATACCCAGCTGATAAAGTTTGGCAGGGTCGTTACGGTTTGAATAAACTTGCGGAAGCGCACCGCTTTTATTTCCGTCAGGAATATGGCAAAAATCATGGGGAGCCAAGAGAAGAGCAGGTTCAAGCCGCTCATCCCAAACGTGTTCTTGATAACCTGAAGCAGTTGATCAATCTTAACCTGATTTTCAACTAACGAATGGAACCACTTGAGCCCGACAAACGGGGATTTGGACAATGGGATCGGAGGCGTATAGTCAAAAAAAGCATATACCCACCCATATAAAGGGTAATAGGCAAAGATACCAAGCAAGATCATAAAGGGCAAAATGTAAAGAAACTTGATCTTTGAAATTCGCCTCTTGCTGTAAGACTGTAATCGCACCGTATCACGCCACCTTTCCATTTAATTTTTCAAGAATACCCTTTCGGCTCTGAATGGTTGCGCTTTCATAACTTGCGTCGAAGTCAGTATAAATTAACTAAATATTCTAAACAATGACGTTTCCGCATCGATTATTGATGTATCCTAAGATAACGTTGTTTTCGATAAACTTAATAGGATACAAAAAAACAATCCTCTTCCGCAACAAGGAAGAGAATTGTTTCAAACTCATGCGTGGATTACGATAGTCATGCCTGCTTCCCCGGCAAACGATAGATGATTCCTATTCTTATCCGGATTTTCCGATTCGCAGGCCGCCCCATCCAACGATAATGCTACGGGGTGATCGCAGCGTACGCGGTACGTCCCTTTACGATCCGGCCTCAAAATCGCCTGATGAATTAGCCCGTCTTTCCATTCGATATCCACCGTAACGCCGCCGCGCGCCCGGAGCCCGCGGACTTCGCCGGCCGGCCAAGCTTTCGGAAGGGCAGGCAGCAAATGAATAGTGTCCTCATGGCTCTGCAGAAGCAATTCCGCAATGCCTGCCGTGCCGCCAAAGTTGCCGTCGATCTGAAACGGCGGATGATTGTCTAATAGATTAGGCAGCGTGGAGTGGGACAAAAGCGCGGTTATGTTAGCATGCGCCTCTTCCGCTTCATGCAGTCTCGCCCAGAAATTGATAATCCAGGCCCGGCTCCAGCCGGTATGCCCTCCCCCGTTCGCCAGGCGGCGCTCCAGCGTTCGGCGAGCGGCAGCGCTTAGTTCCGGCGTTTTATCAGGAGTAATCTGGGTTCCCGGGTGCAAGGCGAACAGATGAGAGATGTGTCGGTGCCCAGGCTCTACCTCCTCGTAATCCTCGTACCATTCCTGCAGTTGTCCGTATCGCCCGATGCGGGGTGGGGGAAGCTTGTCGATCGCCTGACGCAGCTCGCCCAGAAGCTCATCATTCGACCCTAGCCGTTCTCCCGCGGCTGCGCAAGCCTGGAATAGCTCTCGCGCGATTTGACTGTCCATGGACGGCCCGTAGCACAGTACGCCCGTCTCTCCATTTGGCAGGCGGTACGTATTCTCGGGAGAGACGGACGGGCAGGTGACCCATTCACCGCTTGGAAGCTCGACCAGATAATCCAGCAGGAAGACCGCAGCCTCCTTCATCATCGGGTAAACACGCTCGAGGAACGCCGTGTCTCCTCCGTATCGATAATGCTCCCAAAGATGAAGCGACAGCCAAGCGAGACCAAGCGGCCAATACGTCGACGACGGCCACAAATCTTGTGGGGCCGTGTCTGCCCAAATGTCCGTGTTGTGATGGGCCGCGCTTCCGCGTAAGCCATACATGGTCCGGGCGGTATGCCTGCCGTTCGGAATCATGCGTTCGATCAGCTCGAAGAGAGGCAGGTGGCATTCCGGCAAATAGCAGCTCTCTGCCGGCCAATAATTCATCTGCGTATTAATATTGATGGTGAACTTGCTGTCCCAGGCGGGAAGCATATCCTTATTCCATATCCCTTGCAAATTCGCGGGCAGCGATCCGGGCCGGCTCGAGGCGATCAGAAGGTAACGGCCATAGTGAAAATACAAGGCCGTAAGACCGGGATCTTCAAGGCCGGCCTTAACGTTACCGAGACGTTCGGAGGTTTCTGCCGCCTCGGGCTTCAAGCCGGACTCCGCTCCGATCCATAGCCTTGTTCGATCGTATAGGCTGCGGTAATCCGAGATATGCGCAGCCTTCAATTCCGAATAGGCGGCTGCTGCAACGCGTCCGGCGTCACCGAGCGCAGCAGCTTCGGGGTCGGCTTCGCGGAAATCCGTCGACGCGGTCACGACCAGCAGAACGGCATCGGCATTCGAGACGATGAGGTGTTCGCCAATCGTGCGCATGCTTCCCCCCTCGGGCACGCATGCAAGGACGCCGCAATACCGGACGCCTCCGCCGCTATTGCCGCTCATCACGATCTTACCGTTCTCTGCGCGAATCTCGTCAACGTAACGGAACCTCTCGCGTCCCATTCGGACCGTAAACGAGATTTGGCCGGGAGAATCCGCCGTTAGCCTTAGCACGATCGCTCTGTCCGGGTAGCTCGCGAAAATTTCGCGGGCAAACTTCGTTTCTCCCGCCGTATAGGAAACATGAACAATGGCCTCCGATAGGTCAAGCCGTCTCTCGTAGTTCCGAATCTCCCCCGCATGCTCGAACTGGAGAAACAAATCGCCAAGGGGTACATAATGACGCTGGGACTCGGGAATGGCCGTAAGAGCCATCGATGCCAGGCGCTCGGCCTCTTGAAGCTTTCCTTCGAATATTAGCTTGCGAATTTCCGCCAAATTGGGCAGTGCATCCGGATTATGCCGATCCCTAGGACCCCCGTACCATAAGGAGTCCTCGTTTAATTGCACGCGCTCCGCGCGCGGATCGCCAAATATCATCGCACCCAAGCGTCCATTGCCAATCGGCAAGGCTTCCTCCCATTGCTTGGCGGGAGAATAATAGAGCAGCGTGTCCTCGTGTTCTCTGTTGTTCTCGGGCATTGCGTTCAGTCCTTTCCGTTAATGGCTTGAATAGGTTCGTCCTCTTCTTTATTTTCACGATAGGCGCCGGGAGTCGTGCCCGCATACTTTTTGAATACCTTCGCAAAGTAGTGTTTGGTGTCGAAGCCGACCTGCTGGCTGATTGCGCAAACCGTCAGCTGCGGCTGCGTTTTCAATAGCTTCTGCGCCTCCCGGATTCGCAGCGAATTCAAGTAATTGACGAAGGTATCCCCCGTCTCCTTCTTGAACAAGCTGCTGATATAATTCGGATGAAGACTCATATGTTCCGCGAGATGATCGAGGGACAAATCGTTCATGTAATTCTGCTGCAAATAAGCCAGAATCCGTTCGGCATGCCGGCTGTACTCCGAATCCGTTGCGGCCGGAAGCTCCTCCTTGACGCGGCTCAGCAGCACCGCGATCTCCTTTTTATCCAAGGGCTTCAGCAAATAATCCACAACACCCGAGCGAAGGGCCTGGCGGACATATTCGAATTCGTCATAGCCCGTCAGGATAATAAATCGATCGCATAATCCTTCAAGCCTGGCATCATGAATCAGCTCAAAGCCGTTCTTCTCCGGCATGTTGATATCGGTTATCGTCACATCGGGCATAAAGCGCTTTATCGTCTCCAAGGCTTCCCAGGCGTTGAAGGCCGAACAAATGTCGGAGCCGGCCGGCGCGACTTCCTCTACGATTTTAACTAACCCTTTCAGAATCAAAGGCTCGTCGTCTACGATCAGTATCTTCAACGTCCATCACCGTCCTTTTCACGATAACAATACGCAAGCTGGTTCCTTTCCCGGGAGCGCTAATGATTTCCAGCCGGGATTCGGCCCCGAAGTAACCCTTGACTCTTTCGTTAACGTTTTTTAAGCCTACGCCAACCGGTTCATCCTCTTTTTTGAACTCATCATGCCTGGACAACCGATCGCGCAGCTCCAGCAGCCTGTCCGGCGCAATCCCGTTTCCGTTGTCGGTAACGTCGATCGTAACTTCTTCCTCCGTTTCCGACGCATGCAGCCGTATATGAACGGGGCGCAAAACGGCGGATGCTCCATGCACGATGCTGTTTTCGATTAGAGGCTGCAAGAGAAAACGCGGACAGGCCAGCCGCCCGGCGTCAAGATCAACTTTAATCTCGTAGGTCAGCCGGCTTTGAAGCCTCATCTTGTGGATGCTCATGTAAAAATCGACCATCTCGATTTCCTTCGCGAGAACCGTTTCTTGCTGCGCGGACGTCAAGCTGTACCTCATCAGTTTCCCGAACCAGAACGAAATATCGGCAACTTCCTTGTCGTTGTTGGCTTCGGCAACCATTCGGATCGTTTCGAGCGTATTGTAGAGAAAATGGGGCTTAATCTGTGCTTGCAGCACCTGGTAAGCCGCTTCCTTGTTTCGCAGCTCGGCGCGGTGGACATTGTTAATGAGTTCGTCCATTCGCTTCACCATGGAATTATAGGCCCCGATCAAGAAACCGATTTCGTCCTTCTCGAACTTGCCGCTTTGGATCGTCAGCACCCTCAAGTTATCGTCGTTCAGCGTGCGCATATGCCGGGCCAGCCTGAGTATTCGCTTCGTAATCGTCGAAGCCAGCAAGTAATAGGCGATGGACAAGGTTAATAATAGCAGCACGATGATCGTCACTAGGACCAGTTCCTTCTGCTTCACGGAACGGAATACCTCTCCAACCTGAGCCGTAATGATAACGCGAACGTCCAGCGGCTCAAGCTTCAGTTGATTGACGATCGTTGTTCGGTCAATGAAGAAGTCCCGCCCCTCCTCATGCAGAAGACTAAGCGTCTTATGATCCAATCCAGCCGCTTCGTTCGTCAGCAAGTTGCCTTGCCCGGACATCATGGCGGCTTTCCAATTCCCCTCCACCCCAGCGGCGGCATAGAAGTTGCGGATTAAGCTGTTGCTAACCCGAATTTCAAGGAGGCCAATCCGTTCCGTAATTTGCGTATTGTAGATGTACTGGTAATAAATCAGATCGGGTTCCGACACGTTCGGATCGGCTCGCAGCCATATTCCCTGCCCCGCTTTCAGCGACGAGACGGCAGCTTCTGTCTGCGGATCCAGCATGGACCTGTCCCGAAACAAATTGGTTATGGGCAGCACCCGATCCTTCATTTTATAGATCACGATAGATTCGATCTCCGGATTGGCGAACATCGATTGGCTGTACAGAGGGAGAATATATCGGGTCAGCGCGTACACGCTGTCCGCGTCGGAATCGTATACGCCGTCCAGATAATCGGTGAGGTAAGGATTGTATTGCAGTACCCGGTGTACCGATTGAATTCTAGCGAAATCCGTTTTCATATTGGCGTAAGCCTGCTCCAGGATCTTCTGCCTGCTCTCTACGAATTGCTGGGTCAAGTTTCCATAGATTTGCGTGTAATAATGATAACCGAAAGCGATAACCGGGATAAAGATCATAATGACGTATCCAAGCACGATCTTGCGCATGATGCTCACGGCAGCATTTCCCTCCAAATATGGAATCCATATATCGTAAACGTATCACGTACAAAAAAATTCCGCTAGAGTCGCATTGCCCCCGAAACGATCAATCGCAAATCAGCATGCAAAGTCCGGCGGTAACGCACCCGCGCTACTACCGGACTTTGTCTTATTTATTAAACAGGTCCTTCTTCTTCTGATAGGTTTGGTTTGCCCAATCCACCAACCGGTCTAGGCCGATCTTCTCCGCGTTCTTCACCATGGTCTCGTAGTTTGCCACGGCTTCTTCTTCCGATTTCGCCAAATAAATTTTGACCTTCTCGTTTTTAATCATTTCATCGATCTTCGTTTTAATCGTCTTCTCTTCCGAATCCGGCTGCAATTGAATCAAGCCAAGCTCCGGTTTGTATACCGTAAACTCTTTTTTCTCCATCAGGGCTTTCGTCTTCTGAGCCCCCGGTACATAGCTCAGCATTCCTTCCGTTACGCCATCGTTGTACAAGTACCACCATTTGATACCGTTGCTGTTCACGAAATCGGCATCGGACGGATCATATTTCAAATTCGGATAGCCCTCGTCGTTCCAAGTCCAATGCTCGCCTTCGACGCCAAACATCGTTAATTTCTTTCCTTCGTCGCTCGCGAGGTATTGAAGGAATTTGATCGAAGCCTCGGGATCCTTGTTTTTCTTCGTAATGAACGTGCCTGCGAAGCCTAGTCCCGAGCTGACGGCTTTCGCATTTTTCGAAATGGCGCTAGGCAGCATTTGGAACGTATAGGATCCGCCCGCGTTTTTGACCTTGATATTATCCATGTCGGCTATGCTTACCGTATGGCTATGCGCAAACGCCTTTCCGCTGGTTGCATACTGATCGTCGATCTGATCGTTCGTATAAGCGAAGTTCTCCGCCAGAATATCCCCTTCGCGGTAAAGACGGTTCATGAATTTGAAAAATTCCAGCATTTCCGGCTGCCTTATCGCATAATCAACTTTTCCATCACGCTCGTACCAGCCGTCCAGAAGACCCTCGACTCCGAACTGCTGCAGGAAATATTGTTCAATCCAATCCTTATCCATGATCAGGGGAACCATGTCCGGGTATTTTTGTTTAACCATGCCGAGAACCTTCACAAAATTATCGATGGTGTCAATCGGCGGATTTCCCAGCTCCTTCAGAATATCTTCGCGCACCGCGATACCCGGGTTTCCGTCACTTCCCAGCGAATATTTGTTCTGAGCCATTTCCTCCTGGGTTGCGAAGGAATTGCGCACGGTGTAGAAATTGCCGTCATCCATCGTGTGGATCGCGATTCTTGTCGGATCGATCTTAAAATCCGGCGCATATTTCTCGATTAGTTCATTCCATGGATAGGAAAGCTTCGAATCGGACATCCGGTCGATGTTGGCATACGTAAAGACCAGATCCGGAAGATCGCCGGATGCGATCATCAGCGGAAGCTGCTTGTCATCCGTAGCGACCGTTACTTTTAGCTTGATTCCCGTCTTTTCGGTAATTTTCTCGGCAACGGATCCCTTCCATTCTTTTACCGGATACCACGAGGCATCGATAAACAAGGACAGCTCCTTCACTTCGTTGTTTTTTGCGGGCGGTTCCGAGGATGTTTCAGACGGATTTGCGGCACCCGCGTTTTCCTTCTGGCCGTCATTGTTGTTATTGCCGCCGCATGCGGACATCAGCGCTATCGTCATCATAAGGATGAGCGATAGGAGCAGAGCCTTCTTCCCATTGTTTCTGTTCAAAGTAACCCCTCCAACAAGTGATGTTTATATTAAAGCAAACGCTTTAATATCATGCCAATTAAAAATCAGCCCTTCACGGAACCCAGCATAATTCCTTGAATGAAAAATCTTTGAAGAAACGGATACACGCATACGATAGGCGCGATTGAGATAACCATGGCCGCTACCTGAAGCGAATAGCTGGTAACGCCAGCCGAGGCACTGTTCGCAACGGCTATAGCATCCATCGGGGCGTTGCTCTTATTAATAACCTCCATCATCCGGAAGGCTAGCGTCCGCAGACCTTCAGACTGCACGAAGTACGCGGAATCGAGCCAGGAGTTCCATTGACCAACTCCCAGAAATAGGGACATGGTTGCGATCAGCGGCATCGAGACGGGCAGCATGATCCGGTAGAAAATAACAAGCTCGCCGGCCCCGTCCATATGAGCCGATTCTTTTAATTCGCTCGGAATTTCCCGAAAGAACGAGATGGCAATGAGCAAGAAAAACGTGCTCAGCATGGAAGGAATGACATAGACGCCAAACGTGTTCAGTAGTCCCACGGAGCGCAGAACGACGTAATACGGAATCAAACCGCCGGAAAAGTACATCGCGAAAATGATGACCGTGAAGTAACTTTTGCGGAAAAGCAGATCGCGGTGCGAAAGCCCATATGCGACCAAGCAGGTAAAAAGGACGCCCAAGGCGGTTCCTGCAAGCGTTCTCATAATCGTGACCAAAAATGCGCGGTACCAGTGGGGATCATCCAAAAACCTCGCGTAATTTTCAAAGGTGAAGGTTCTCGGCCATAGATAAACGCCACCAAGAAGCGAATCGGTTCCTTTATTGAAGGAAAGAATCAGAACGTAATAAAACGGATAAAGCATGGATAACGTCAGAATGGCTAGTAGCGCATAAACCAAGACGTCCATGAAACGGTCTTTTTGTTTCTGGCTGAGCTGCATGCCAGCTCCCCTTTCCTAGAATAGACTTGAACCCGAAGTGCGTTTGGCAATGTAGTTGCTGGAGAAAATCAGAATGACGGAAATAACGGATTGAATCAAATCGATTGCTGCGGCATAAGAGAATCTCCCGTCTCTTAATCCCACCTTGAACGCATAGGTTTGAACGATCTCCGAGGTTGGATTGTTGATGCTGTTGCCGAACAGGAAAGCCTGCTCGAAGTTGGAGCCGACCAACCCTCCGCCCAGAATGCTTCCGATTGTCAGAATAAGCACGACCACGATCGTTCCTTTCATTCCGGGGAACGTTATATGTCGAATTCGAGCCAAGCGGCCCGCTCCGTCGATCTGCGCGGCTTCGTACAGCGACGGGTTAATGCCCGCTATAGCGGCCAGGAAGATAATCGTCCACCAACCCATTTCCTTCCAGACGGCGCTTCCCGTCGCGAAGCCCCAGAAGTAATTGGGATTGGTCAGTACGTCGAGCGGCTTGTCGATCAAGCCAAGTCCTAAAAGTGCCTTATTGACCATCCCGACATCCGTAGACAGGAATGCGAAAGCGATCCCCGCGACGACAACCCACGAAATGAAATGGGGCAAATAGCTGACCGTTTGAACAAAACGCTTAAAATGCGCATTTTTCACTTCGCTCAATAGAATGGCAAGCAATATGGGAGCCGGAAAAGCGAAAAAGACTTTCAAAAGACTCAAGACCAGCGTATTTCGAACGATCATCCCGAACTGGTAGTCGTTAAAGAATTCCTTGAAATGCTTCAACCCCACCCATTCGCTCGTAAAAATGCCCTTAATTCCGGTTGAGATGGAATACTGCTTAAATGCCATTAGAATGCCGAACATCGGCGTATAGGCAAAGACAAGCAAAAAAATCATGCCTAGCCCAACGAACAGGTGCAGCGTTTTTTGTTTTTTAAACCGCTTCCATAACTGTGCTCGTGCTTCTGTTTTTCCCGTAGTTCCCGTTACCCGAGTACCCAACTCCATAACTGCGCCTCCTTTGTTTCAGTGTACTCGCCGGGACCAAGCCGTCGAAAGCCAACATTCTTAAGAAAGCGTTGTCATTTCTTAAGATCGCTTTTCTCCTCTTTGCCGAATGAAAAATAGCAGAATCTTAGAACTAACAAAAAAAGACAATCCACCATATAAAGTGGATTGTCTTAATAACGTCCAGCATTGTCACCAGCCGCGGCCGGCCGCGTCACTCTATCGCTTCGGTTTATCTGTAAAATAGAAGCCGGTTGGCATAGGCATTGCGATAGTCCGTTGGGGTTAATCCCGTCATCCTCTTGAAGCTATGCATGAACTGATGACTATCCAGGTAACCAAGCTGTTGCGATATCTCTTTAATACTCTGATTGGTATCGGCCAAAAGCGATTTGGCGGCATCCATCTTCTCCTGAAGCATAAATTGTTTCAGTGGGACTCCTGCAATCTCAGAAAAAAGAGAGGACAAATACTTGGCATTATAACCAAAATGCTCAGCCAATTGGCTGACCTTCAAACTCTCCTGCCGATTCCACTTGATATAATCCACAAGGTCATTATAAAGCTGCTGCTGCTTTAACTTTTTGCCCGATTGGTTCTGAATGAAATAAAGCTGATTATACAACTCGCATAGTATCCCGGTGGTCAAATAATTGTTGAGTGTCTGCTCCCGGTAGCTGCGGACGGAATCCTGCAGCTGCTTGAGCAATACGATCAATTTATCCTGACTTCTAAGCGTCCCCTTCTCCGGAATCCATACCTTCCCCGGCTCATAGCCCGGATCATTATCTTCGAGTTGATATCCGTCCTGAACCGCAAAATGAAGCCAATAAAAGCTGCAGTCAGACTCCCTGTAACCGGCTTGCTCAGCTCCCGGCGGCATGAGCAGAAAGTCTCCCTCGTTCAGAATATGGCGCTCGTTGTCCTTGGCTATATATAAAGTGCCTCTGGTTTGAATAAACAGCTCAAATTCGTGCAGCATGCGGTGCATGTGCCTCCACTCCGGAGTTGGTGCCACAAATTTCCCGGTCATTACGAGGGTTACGGGCCGATCTACACGGAAGCTGAAGCTGGTCATGAAACACCACCCTTTCTGCCCTTTTTACACCTCATTGTAGAATAAATCAAACAAATCGGATAGATCCCTGCGAATTAACTTCCTTTTTGACACATAATCAAACCTTACGCCATTTACCGGGACCGCCTGCTAGTAATAAGCTTTTATCATATTCGCGAGAGGATGATGTTCATGAAGGCATTAACAGGCAGTACGGCTTTGAACCATTTTGATCTGAACCGGGTGAAGTTGTACAGTGAATACCAAACGAACGCCTTTCAGAAAGAATTGAATTATTTGCGCAGCTATGACGTGGACCGGCTGATTGCCGGATTCAGGGAGACTAGCGGCCTGCAGCCGAAAGCAGACAAGTATCCCGGCTGGGAGAATACCGAAATTCGCGGGCATACGTTAGGTCATTACTTAACGGCCGTATCCCAAGCCTATGCTCAAACGCAGGATTTCGAGCTGCTGGAGAAACTGAAATACTTGGTTGCGGAGCTGGCTGAAGTTCAGCAGGAGAGCGGTTATTTATCCGCTTTTCCAGAGACGTTGTTTGACAATGTGGAGAACCGAAAGCCGGCTTGGGTTCCTTGGTATACCATGCACAAAATCATTGCCGGGCTAATTGCCATCTATCAAGCGACCAACCTGCAGCAAGCTTATGAGGTTGTCAGCCGCTTAGGCGATTGGGTCGCGGACCGTGCCTGTTCCTGGTCGGAGGAGCTTCAGGCTACCGTTCTGGCGGTCGAATACGGCGGCATGAACGACTGCATGTATGATCTGTACAAGCTCACAGGCAATAGCCTTCATCTGGAAGCCGCTCACAAATTCGACGAGATCAGCTTGTTCGAAGCGCTTCGGGAAGGAAAGGATGTACTTAAAGGCAAGCATGCCAATACCATGATTCCGAAGTTTATCGGTGCCTTGAACCGTTATTTAACGCTTGGCGAAAGCGAACGCGGCTACCTGGAAGCGGCGGTTAACTTCTGGGATACGGTCGCCTATCATCACAGCTATATCACTGGCGGCAATAGCGAATGCGAGCATTTCGGAGAACCGGATATTCTGGACAGCAAGCGGTCGGACGTAACCTGCGAAACCTGTAACAGCTATAATATGCTGAAGCTGACGAAAGAGCTGTTCAAGCTCACGCAAAACAGCAAATACGCCGATTTTTACGAGAAAACGTATATAAATGCCATCCTTTCTTCGCAAAATCCGGAGACCGGCATGACGATGTATTTCCAGCCGATGGCCACCGGTTACTTCAAAGTTTACAGCTCGCCCTTTGAGCACTTTTGGTGTTGTACGGGTACGGGAATGGAGAGCTTTACTAAGCTGAATGACAGCATCTACTTCCATTTGGACCATAATCTTTATGTCAATCAATTCTACAGCAGCAGACTGGATTGGACGGAGCAGCACACTGTTGTCACGCAGACGACTTCGCTGCCGCATAGTGACCTTGTCCATTTGACGGTAAGCACAGGCACTCCGAAACGACTTGCTATTCATATTCGTATCCCTCATTGGACTGCTGGAGAAGTCGAGATCTTGCTTAATGGAGAAGCCGTTATTGCTCCTGTTCAGCGGCAGTATGTCGTTCTTGACCGGATCTGGAAGGATGGGGATACAATAGAAGCTCGTATCCCAATGAAGGTTACTTTCTCATCTCTGCCGGATGCTCCTCATGTCATTGGCATGCAATACGGTCCTGTCGTTCTAAGCGCTGCGCTTGGCAAGGAAGATATGGTGGAATCAAGAACCGGAGTTATCGTAAACATCGCGACAAGAAGGATAGCCGTGAAGGATTATATCGTCCCTCGAGGGATGAGCGTGAAGGAATGGCTTGCCCAATTCGACAAGCATGTCGTACGTCTTGGGAATGAACTGGCCTTCTCGCTGAGAAACACCGATATGGATGAACGGTTAATTTTTACCCCGCACTATCTGCAGCACCGGGAAAGGTACGGCATTTATTGGAGCCTCCTGGATCATGAATCCGAGGAATTGCGGCAGCATGCAGAAGCTGTGGACAGGGAACGCAGGTTAAGAGAGGCAACAATTGATTCCGTACAGGTTGGCAACGATCAATATGAATTGGAGCATCAGGTTGAGGGCGAGCGCACGCATAGCGGTACGTGGGAAGGATTAAACGGAAGGATGGCGGAAGCCGGAGGATGGTTCAGCTATCGAATGAAGATCCAGCCGGGAGCCGCGTTAGCCGTTACCTTTAACCGAATGCATACGAACAGAAGCTTTGATATTTACGTCGACGATAAGCTGCTGGCAACCGAAGACTTTCCTGACGTATGGAAGAGAAGCTTCTATGAAAAACAGTTTGAACTCCCCCATGCCATAACAGCAGGCAAAACATCCGTAACCGTTAAGTTTATTCCGAATGGGAAGCTAAACGGCATTTATGGCGTCCTAAGAACAATTAAGCATACGGCTGATTAAAAATAATGACAAAGCAGCGTGAAGGGCTATCTCCCGATCCGATTGGATTCGAGAGATAGCCCTTTCGACTACCGGCCCGTTATAAGGTGTGCATCCCGAAGTAAATAGTCTGCCGATTCTTCGGCGATATGCTTCCCGCGCTGCGCTTTCACTTCATTCATAAACGCCTCAAGCTGGCCAGCCTCCAGCTTTTTCAGCAAGCTGTTGGAAATGCCGTGCGAATCGATCGACCCGTTGTCCGCAAAAAGCGTCACCAGCTCCTGGAGGGTTTCCAAGTCGACATCTATCGTGAAAGTCAACGTTACTGTAGCGGTATTCCCCGCCAAATCGGTTGAAGACACGGCAAGTGCGTGTGAACCCGGAGCCAGCGTATACAGCGGCACTGGCGAACCCGGCGCATAAGGATTCGCATCCAGCGTGACCGTCGTCTTGCTGCCGTCAACTCCTGACAGATTGTCGGTTAAGGCAACCTGTACCGAGAACTCGCCGGCATTGCCGAGCGTACTTCCGTCTGTAAGTCCGATGACGGTGATCGTCGGCGCGGCGGAATCAATCATCACCACGCTGGAGCCGCTCACCCCGGACCCGTCGCTTGCGGTGGCCGTTACCCGGACGTTACCATCAGCGACTGCCGAAAGCAGGCCGGTACCGTCGATCGTCGCAGCGCCGGTCGCCGTGCCGTCAAGTCCGGAGACCGTCCATGTGACGCTTCGCTCCGTCGCGTTATCCGGTTTCACGGCTGCGATCATCCGCAGCGTGCCGCCGATCTGATTGATGACGGACGAGCCGTTCTCCCCGCTGACGGTAATTTCCGTTACGGGAACGGCCAGTTGAAGCGCTTTGAATGCGTTACGCAGCGCGTAATAGGAATTGTCAGCTGCCTCCTGTCCGATTCCGCTATTGGCAACGGCAGCTTGAGCTTCGCTTAAAGCGCTTGCAAAAGTGTTCCATGAATCGGTGGTATAAAGCGTATCATCCAGGTTGTTGACCGTCCCTATGAAGGAGGTCAGCAGCGTTTTGTCGACCGCCACAGGGTTTATAGGGTTAGCGGAACCGCCGCGGCCGGCTTTGACCTCGTTAAAATAAGCTTCTACTTTCGAAATTTCCTCAGCCGTCAGCACCCTGTCGTAGATCAGAATCTGTGCGACTCTGCCCATGAAGCGGAAAGGAGTTGCGGCCGCCATCGAGTAGCCTACGCCTAGATCCGATTTGTTCCCTTTAAGCGCCTTCGCATTGGTTCCAGGGGTACCGACGACGTTGTTATTTACGTAAACGGCTCTATTGGTTCCGTTTAGCTGAGCGCGAACGCTGACCAGGCCGTCCGTGGCAGTTGTCGCAATTTGCTGCCCGCCGCCCGATACGCTTCCATCCGCGTTACCAAAGCGAATGTTAACTCTGTTTGTTCCCACACCGAGATTAATGCCACTCCAGCCGTCATTGGCAGCCCATGTTTGGTAAGCTTCATTCAATCCGAAATAAACAAGGCCGTTTTGGTCGCTAGAGTTGTTGGCTGTCGTTGTTGGTCTAACAAGCGTGTAGATCGTCATCTGCGTGCTGCCGTTATAATCTTTAAAGCCTGCGGCCTTCAGCGGCCTCGAGTTCGCGGCAAAATCTACATAATCGTATACATCGTTCTTTAATGTAGGGTTGCCGGTTGGCGTTCCAAGATTATCGCCGCCGCTGCCGGGAACGTTCGCCGGGACAAGCTTCGCCGGGACGCTTCCCATATTTGTCCATCCGGTTACGTTGCCGCTGCTGTCTTTTTCTACGCCTTCATCGGCTTTTAGCCATAAATCAAGACCGTTTCTAGGAATATCGGCAGGCGTCTTATCGCTCACCACGACGCGAGCGTGCGACTGACTCAGTACTTCGCCGTCTGCCGCCAGTACGTATATAATGTACGGACCAGGCAGCATTGGCGCGGTCATCGCGAGCATATCGCCGGAAGCTACGGTTTCATCGTCGCCTCCATCGAAATGTCCGCCGCTCGACGAGGAAATCCATATCTTTTTAGTCGAGTCGTCCAAATCGATAGCAAATCTCACTTGCCCGCCCGGGGCTACCGATACATCCGCCGGGAGCAGCCTGTTTGCCACCGATACGGTCGTGGTAAAGTTGATGGTCATGGAATTCGGTTCGGTCGGCGTGCTGGCGACCAAGCTCCAGCTTCCTTCGGTGGCGATTTTGTACCCGCTCGCCACGGGATTGCCGTTAAGCGTATAAGTGTAGTCTCTGCTCAAAGTCAGTTCAAGAGGCCTTACCGCTGAAACTTCGTAATTTTCCCCATCCGTCACATTGATCGCTGACGCGTTCTGGTCGACGTAAACCGTATACTTGGAAGAGGCCGTATCTCTGCCGTCTGCGTATTGGATATAGAGCTTGTATTCACCCGCGGTAGAAGGAGCTTTGATTGACTTTTCGTTGCCCGCAGCTTTCGTCATCGTATTGCCTTCGTTGAAGACCGTTGTGTTCGCAGGCGCGAGCCAGACCGTATCTTGAGCATTTAACAGGCCTCTGCGGTTCAGCTTCTCGCCTTTACCCATGATGACATTGGAAGCGAGCTCAAATTCGGTATCCGCAATTAGGCTTCTTGGGATCATATGGGTGTATTCGTTGGTAAGCCCCGAATTCAGAACAATTTCGTTGCCCTTAACCGGCCAAATGCGGGCTTCGCTTTTGTAATTGTCGTAAGTAATCCTAGGAGCGCCATTCTGGTTGTTATCCCCGTCCACGTAACCTTGGGTGGCAATCATATCGCTTTTGCGCTTCCAATTGTTAAATTCGAAAAGGCGGCTCTGTCCAGGTGCATGGGAGAGCTTTGACTGCACAACGTTGCCGATCATCTTAATGAATGTGCTGCCTTCGTCGGGATGGAATCCGTTTGTCCAGTTGTTGGAGGTTGTAGGCTTATCGGTTGGATTCGGATTAAGGAAGTTGTAGTTCATCTCGGTGAAATTCGTCCAGTTGTCGGGATTCCAGTTGCTGTTCTTATCGGTGACGGGGTCGTTGGTCAAATTGTTGACGGTGTCCCATGTCCCTCCGCCCGGCAAATTACCCGGATCGCCTTGGCGTCCCAGTGAGTAAATGGCACCGGAGTCGTTAACGACCGTGCAAATTTCCTCTATCCGGTTATAGTTTATTTTGTTGTTTCTTGAGGTTGTGGAAATGATCGGAGATCTTGCGACGCTTGTTTCATGCGTACCGTGGTAAGGACCGCCTGTCTTGTTCGTGCCTTGGGCGGTAAAGCCGAACCCGTCGTACTCGTCCCAGCCCCAGCCGATGCTCATCGCGCCGTAAGTGGTGTCGTAAATGTAGTTGTGCAGGACTTGCATATTCGTGGTGTAGAAAGAGGCTAGCGCGTTGGCGCCCGGAAATCCGTAGCAGGTTCTGTACAAGAAGTTATTGGTAATATAAATATTTTCCGGCACGGCTTCCGTACCCGCCGCAAACTTTTCCTTATCAACGCCAGCCCAGTTCCTGATTGGCGTGCCGGAGACGGAAACGCTGGATTCCTGCTTAATCGGCTCATCGTTCTCATAGATATGCTGCGGATGTCCCACCACAATGCCTGAAGCGAGCGTATCCACGATATAGTTGCCCGTGACCTCGATGTTCTTGGCATCGTTTTCGATATGAATGCCATTAAATCCGGCAAGTCCGATCTCGCCGTTAAGTACCTTAATGTTCCTCGCCGCGTTGATCATGACGACGGCAGGCGGTATGTCATACCCCCGGTAGAACGTCTCATGCCAGTTGATGCTGCTTGGGAAATAAACCTTGTTTACGATTGAGCCCTGAACGGACGCGTAGCCGCGGGAGCTGGTCGTTACCGGACCGGATCCGTCGCTAAGCGTGTAGGTGCCCGTCAGTTCAAACAGTTTGTAGTCCGTATGGGCAAATGTCAGCCCGTTGAAGGTGATGTTTTTGACGCGCCCGTCATCCGAGCCCTCAATCGGATTCAACCGGTCTCCTACCGGGATTCCCCTAATGTCGAGGACCGTCTCAAGCTTTGGAACAACGACGTCGGCGGTATTAATATCTTCGCCGGCCAGCGGGATGTAATAGAGCGTGCTTTCCGCCTGGTCGAAATAGAAATCTCCGCGTTTATTGAGGAATTCGAAAGCATTGCGGATGACTTGATTGTTGCCTGGATTGTACTGCGTGTTATTGCCTAGAGACTGTGAAACCGCCCCATACGGCATCTGGAACCGGAGCATGACGCCGCCGGGTTTGTTGCTGGCTGCCGGCGCCTCTTCGATCGACGCGAAAGTGACGAAAGGTCTCGCCCATCTGGCGGTGGAGCCGCCCATGCTTTCGGCTTCGATGTTTTGAGGGTTTTTCGTTTCCGTCGTCAGCCCTACGCTGGCATCAAATACGATGCCGGCCCGAATATTGCTGCCGTTCTGCCACGCCCAAGGGTTATCGGCTGAGGTAAAACTGACGGTAGGGGTCCCCGTGACGGTTCTGCCCGTCGAAGCGATCTGAGGACTTGTCGTCATGTTGGCGCGTTTATCGTTTACATAGATCGCGCGCAGTTTATCGCTCCGGTTAAGGGTCGTTTTATACGCCTTTAAGCCTCCGGTCTGGGTAAGGCCAACGGCTTCCGTCCATACGCCTTTTGCCAGCATTTCGCCGCCGCTGATTACCGGCTTCGCACCCGGTGCCGCTTCATAGCGGACCGTGCTGCTTGCGCTGCCGGAATCTTCCTTGGAGAAAACCAGGGTTTCATTTAACGGATAAAATCCATCCGCGATTTGAACGACGATATCGCCGCCGGTCTTAGGCAGCGTCCTTACGACTTCTTTTGCCTTGGCAATCGATTTATACGGCTTATCTTTGGTTCCGTCACCTGTGCTGTCATTGCCGTTCGTTGCAACATAGATGGTAGTACCAGCCGCGCCGTCGGCCGAGACTACCGACCGTGATAAGGGCAGCATGGAAAATACCATTACGAAAGTCATGACCCAAATGAATGCTCTTTTTCTCACTTCCATAAAACCTCCTTGGATGTAAGTAAATTGTATACACATGGCTGCCTAAGCGGTATAAGCGAGGCTATTTCAGAATAGCCCCGGCTGTCAAAGCATTTTCGATCTTCTCGTTGCCTACCAAATAAACGATTATCATAGGCAAGCTGGATAGCAGCATACTCGCGCCGATCAACCCCCAATCCGTCACTCCCACATTGACGAAGAAACCAAGCAATCCCACGGTTAGCGGCCGAAATTGATCCTTGGAGGCAATAATAAAAGCAAGCGGGAATTCGTTCCAGATCCGAATGAATATAAGAACGCATTGCGTAACCAATGCCGGCATCACGATTGGAAATATGATTCTTATATAGGTCTGATAGACATTCGCTCCGTCTATGCATGCCGCTTCCTCCAGCTCCTTGGGCAACGAACGGAGAAAGGCGTACAGCATAAGTACGCAGGAAGCGATGGCGAAGCCGGAATACGGCAGGATAAGGCCTAAATAACTATTTTTGATATGCAGCGCTTTAACCAGCTGGAATAATGGAATAACAACGACCTCGATCGGCACAATCAATCCCATGGATACATAAAACAACACCGCCGAATTGAACTTCCATTGCATGCGGCTGAGGCAGTAGGCCAGCATGCTTCCCGTTGCCAGCGTTATGACAATCGTCCCTGCCGTATAAATCAAGCTGTTCTCGAAATACGTATAAAAATGATATTTGGACAACGCTTCGCTGAAGTTCAGCCAATCCAAGGAAGACGGTACGCCAAAAGGATTGTCGTACGCTTCGCTTTTGGACTTCAACGACATCGTTACCATCCAGTACAAGGGAAACAGAAACGTGCATCCGACGGCTATCCAAAACACTCGGCTTAATACTTTCAGAAAACTCCCCCCTAGCTTAAAACTCTAGTTTTTCCCTAGCTACGTACCTTTGGATGACATAGGAGATCAAGAGGCATTCCAGAATAAAGATAACGGCGATCGCGGTGCCTTTGCCAAACTCGGAAGTATCGAATGCCGTATAATACATCTGGTAGATGACCGTCCTGGATGTGTCGCCCGGGCCTCCTGCCGTCATGACTCGCACATGCGAATAGAAGGCCATTGATCCTAAGGTAGACAGAATAAGTACGTATTTGATGACATTCTGCAGCAAGGGGATCGTTATTCGCAAACAGACTTGAACGAAATTGGCACCGTCGATCAAAGCCGCTTCATAGTAGCTTTTGGGTATGGTCTTGATTCCCGTATAAAACAGCATCGCGTTGAGACCGATGTATTGCCACAGGAATGTCACCCCGATACTGGGCATGACCGTTTTCTTCTCCGTCAGCCACGAATGCGTCCAGGAGCTCAGCCCGAGCGAGTGGAGTATGCTGTTAAACAATCCCCAATTCGGTTCGTAGAAAGCCAGCCAGATCTGGGCAACCACCGTAACCGATAGGATAGCCGGGAACATCGCCGCCGTCTTGAAAAATCGGCGAAACCTAGGGGTTTGAGCATCCATAAAAAGCGAAAGCATCATGGAGAGGGGCAGCCCAAGCAATAAGGAGATGCCTACGATAAGGTACGTATTTTTATGGGCGCTCCAAAAGGAAGGCGAAGCCATCACGTCTTTGTAATTATCCAAACCGACAAATCCCAAATTTCGAAACCCGTCATGCTTATGCAAGCTCATCCAGATCTCCGGCAGCAAGGGGTATACGCAAAATACGGTAAACAGCAGCAAGGCCGGGGAAGCAAATACAAATATGGACATTTTGGTGCTAAAGTACTTGTTCATCGCTCTCTCCACCGTTTAATTTGTGTCTAAATCCCCCCGGGATCGCCGAAGGGGATTTAGCTGTCAATGCCTCTTTGTTACTTGTTAAACCACGTATTCTCGCTCCAAATCTTGTTCATCGCGGTATTGAAATCTTCGGCAGCGTATTCGCCCGTCAGTAAGTTCGCTCCTTGCGTAGAAATTTCGGCAGAGGTTTTCGCATCTATCGAATTAAGAGCAAAAGACGCGATTTTATTCGGGATCGGATTATACCAGTCAACGAACTTCTGCATGAGCGGGCTTCTGTTATTTGCCTGATTGCCCGTCTGCAAGGATATTGGCGCTCCAGAGGATTCGAAGTACAACGCATCCTGCATGGCCAGGAATTCGGCAAGCTTGACGGCCTCTTCCGGATGCTTGGTTTTCCCGTTTACCGCATAGCCGTTAACCGGAGAGCCCCAGAATTGCACGGTCTGCGAAGGATCGTACTTATCGCTCGCGCTTGGGAACGGGAAGAAATCAACCGTTTCGTCTTTTGCCAGATTCGGCAGCTCCCAAGTAAACATCATGAGCATTGCAGCCTTTTTGGACGTAAACATCTCCATCGCCGGACCGTAATCCAGGTTGGCTATGCCGTCTGGGAACACGCCTTCCTTGACCATCGTCTCTATGCGGGCCGCACCTTCCTTGACGGATGGATTGGTAAAGTCCGTTTTGTTGCTGACGAGGTCCGCCATCGCCTGCGGGTCCCCGATTTGAATCATTTGCTGCAGCATGAAGAGCTTCGGCCCCCATCCGTCCTTGCCTGGCGTTACGGCCGGAACCATGCCTTTACCCTTAAGCGTCTTCGAGGTTTGAATCAGCTCGTCGAACGTGGTCGGCACTTTAACCCCGGCTTCCTCGAACATATCTTTATGGTAAAAGATGACGGGAGTGAAATACGTATCGGCTCCGGAGGAGAGGCTGTAAATCCCGTTATCGACGTGCTTCAGCGCATCCGGCACCGCATATTTCTCCAAGAAGCCGTCTTTCGAAATATAAGGGGTCAGATCGAGAATGCTGCCCGTGTTCTTCAGCGGGGTAAAGTAACCCGCATCGCTCCAAAATACGTCCGGCATATCGCCGGAGGAATTCAACGTCTTCAATTTGTTGGCCATATCCTCGCCGCCGCCGCCGGGCTCAAACTCGACTTCAAGATTCGGAAGCGCTGCGGCAATGTTAGGCTTGATGTATTTTTCCATGATGTTATTGCGATTCTCGTCCGTCGTAATCGTGATAACTCTCATCTTGATTTTTTTGCCGTCCGGCGCCGCGGTCTCCTTATTATCTTCCGTGCTTGCCGCCGGGGCCGACGGATTGTTGGACGGCTGGTTGGAATTTGCGTTGTTCCCGCTTCCGCATGCCGATGAAACCAGTAGAGTACTTGCCATAAGGACCATGGCCGCTGCCTTTGACTTCGTTACCATTGTTATACCTCCCCTATTTGTCGAAACGGATACCGGTTGAATCCAGCCGTTGAAAGCGGTATCAACCTTAACCATGAGCTAATTTTACGAATCTTCCTAAATTTCGTACAGAGAGTATTCTCGGGCTGGCAGTAAAATTAACGGCAAAAAAAATAGACGATAGAGAAACTTTCACTCTCGTCTAGCATCTGCCGTAGATAGGCGCTATTGGATTTGATTCACATATTTGCTGGGCGTAATTCCCATATATTTTTTGAAGCATTTGCTGAAATAATTGGCGTCGGCATAGCCCACCCGGCTCGCTACGTTTTGGATAACCTTCTCTCCCTGATCAAACAGCTCTTTCGCTTTAATAATCCGTATTTCGGTCAGGTAGTCATTGATCGTAAAGGTCGTTTCCTTTTTGAACACGAAGCAGAGATGATTGTAATTCATATGGACGCTTCTTGCGATATCTTCGATTCGCAATTCCTCATTGCCGTAGTGATTCGAAATATACGCCTTAACCTCCTCTATGACTTTGACGGCTCTATTGGTTTTGCGGCTATGCACATGATCCATCGCCTTTAGAATCAGATCGTGTATCCACTCCTCCAATTCTTTGAACGTCTTCATTCGCTGAACATGCTGTATCATGTCGGGCTGCGTCGTATCCCGGAAAACATCCTCAAAGCTTTGCGACGCTTCGGCTAAAAATTCAAGGCATGTGGAAACGATTTCGATTCCGGCAAGAAGCAGCATTTCCATGGATGCCTTTTGATCGCGGGCATCACGAAAAAATCGGACGAGCCATTCTTCCGTCTCGGTGATGTTCCCGATTCGCATGAGCATCAGCAAGCCGCTTCTCTTCTCCACCGAGTACAATCCGGTCTTCATTCCGGGTTCACCCTTCAGGGAGTGAACGAACACCTTGTTGCCGCCCCATACAAACCGATGCTTCAAGGCGATTATCGCTTCCTTATACGAACTTGGGATGGACTCATACGTATCGCAGCCATTGCCTAAGCCGATCGTAACCGTATAGGCTGTATCGTTCTGTACGGTTAATCGAATCCTTTCGCATATCGCTTCCAGATTGTTGAAGGATCCTTCAGGCGCACCTAGGATCAGAACCAGACGCCCGTCTTGATCCTGACAACTAACGCAGTGAAAAGCGCTTTGCATGCAGCGCTTAGCGATTTCCTGCACCTTGGCTTTATGAATGGTCATCCCCTCATCAGGATGTCTCTCATCTTCTGCATCCAGATCGACGACAACCGTCCGGTAATGCAAGCCTTCCGGCGGTATTCCCAAATCGTGCAATCGGTCCTGCTGCTGTCGCGATCTGGAGCTGCCCTGCAGCCAATCATTGAGCACTTGTTCCTTCATGTAAGACAAGCCTTCGCTTGCCTGCTTTCTCAAATCGTCGAGTTCAAGCTCGCCCAAACGCTCCGATCGTATCAGGTCCTTAATATTCAGCAAAGAGCTTTGGAGCTCTTCTTCATTGATCGGTTTCAGCACGTAGTTAGAAACCCCCAATTGCACGGCCTGCCTGGCATACGCAAATTCGCTGTGACCCGACAACACCAGAAATTTTGTTTTCTGGTCGCGTTCCTTGGCTTTATGTATAAATTCCAATCCATCCATGATCGGCATATTCATATCGACTAACACGACATCCGGCTCTACCTCGGGCATCAGCTCCAGCGCTTCCGCCCCGTTTTTGGCTTCACCCGCTATTTGGAACCCCAGCTCACTCCAGGGCAGCGAGATCTTCAAGGCTTGCCTGAAGTAGAATTCATCATCGACGATAAGCACTTTGTACACATTCCGTTCCTCCTGTTCTATTCCATCCTTAGGCATGCGAATAATATAAAAGAGCCTCATGGATGCGGCAGAAGCTATTGGGGACGAAGCGGCAATACGATAATAATTTTCGTGTAAACGCCGAATTCGCTTTCAACCTGCAGTCCGTATCGGTCCCCATACAGCATTCGGATCCGATTGGATACGCTTCTGATTCCAAATCCCCCGCCTTCCGCAGGGACGCCCGATTCCGCTGATATCGCCTTCGCTTGATCCTTGTGCATGCCAGCCCCGTTATCGTAAATTTCGATTTCGATATGATTGCCAGAGCGTCTCCCCGTGACGCGTACGATTCCTTTTTCCTGTTTGAGCTTCAATCCGTGATAAATGGCATTCTCCACGATGGGCTGCAAGGTCAGCTTCGGTATCGAATAGGTCAAAATGTCATCGTCGATATCCATCGTATATGCCATATATTCCACGTAACGAAGCTGCTGAATTTCCAAATAGCTTTCCGTAAGACGCATCTCTTCACCGATGGATATAATATCGTTGCCTTTGCTTAACGAGATCTTATAGAAATTGGCCATGTATTGGGCGGCCGTTATGGCCTGCTTCCCCAACCCCAGCTTAATTAGAGAAATAATCGTTTCCACCGTATTGTACAGAAAATGAGGCTTCACTTGCGATTGCAGCAATTTAAATTCAATCTCGGCCTTTGTCCTTTGTTTCTCGACGTTCTCAGCCATAAGCGCCTCAATTCGATCCATTAAATTATTGAAGCCCTCGCTTAAATATCCAATCTCGTCCGTTGATTGGTACGAGCTTCTGACCTGCATCTTTCCGGTCCGGATTTCCCTCATTGTCTTGGCAAGCCGGAAGATTGGGCTGGTGATCGAGCGTGACAATTGGAAGGAGACCATTAATGCCAGCAGCAAGCATGCCGCGCCAATCCCGATTATCAACTGATTGATTTCCTTCCGCTCCGACGTTATCTCATTCATTGGGATAGCGCTTACAATTGTCCATTTCAGCGGTTCGAAACGATGGGTGAGTATCAGCATTTCTTGACTTCCGCTACCTTGAGTGAAGCTTGCGTCTTTACCGTCTTCGGGGATGCTGATGGAGGCGGCTTCCTTGAAGTCCCGGTATAGCATGGCTTTATTCTGCGCGGAAATAATCCGGCCGTCGGCATCTACGATATAAAATTTACCGCCTTTATTTTTCCCTTCCTCGTAAATGGAAGCGATGGTCGTTTCCTTGACGTACAGAAAAATTCGGCCGATCGTTTTTCCCGTATCTTTGTGAATGACCGTTTTGGAAACCGCAAATACGTTGTCTTCCCCTTCGTATAGGAATCTGAATTTGATCAACCCCGTCCAAATGGGCAGATAGGTCCGGTCATCCGCTCCGTAACCGTATCCGAATAGACGTGCGGCGTAGGCATTGTCGGCGAATCCAACGTCCACCCAATGTTGATTGGAGGTAAGAATGCTGACGGCCTTGATTTTGGTGTTAGGCTCGACAATGTTGCTGATCGTCTCGGAAAGGGTTTTGTTCATCGAGAGGTTGTTCAAACCTTCAACCGGCTTGATCGCATTGGGCTCGTTATTTAATAGATAATCGTAATAGAGGGCGTTCTGCAATCGATAATCGCTGGCTAGAATTTTGGAGTAATCTTCGATGGAGGATAGCAAGGTTTGAAGATTGTTTTTGATGAGCACAAGCTCCCGGGATGAGTTATTTGTGGCTTTATCGATAATCGCCTTCTGTGAAATCGTGTTGGCAAAAATCGATTGGGTGGAAATGAATACGACAATGATTAAAATATTCGAGATGAATATTTTATTCTTTATGGAAATCCCGCCTATAAACTTCGCGAACCCTTTCATTTCGTCATTACTTCCTTTCTCTTCACTAGGACAATGAATGTGCGGAAAGAACAACCGGGGTACATTCAGAATAACAGAGGTTTAAGGAGTGTCAACTTGAAAGGTTGGAATAAACTAAAAAAAGAAAGCCGGCAAATGACCAGCTTTCTCCCGGAACCTTGGTTCTAAAGCGTCTTCCGAATAACATCCGATTCTGCATACTCTTCGCTATTTCCAAATATCAGGCGGCTAAAGTTGTAGGCACCGTTATTCCAAACATTAAAATCGTGAAAACCGTCCTTAATCAGAACTTGATAAAAAGGACCAAGATGATTTCCCGCATGTTCTGTAAGCCCCTCTATCGATTTCGCGTAGCTCGTAATGGCTACGCCATCGGCATCTCCACAGGTCATATACAGCAGCTGGAGCTTATGATCGGAGGATCCCAGGCTTGCTCCAAGAACGCTGCCTTCACTCGATGTGGGAGCATTCGAAAAAGCACCGACATAAGCGAACAAATCTATCATGCCTGGCGCCGGCACCGTCTTATCCAACCCGTTGTTCCAGGAACTTTCGGTTCCCGTGAATCGCGTCGAGTCGTATCTGTAACCGCCGACAATCAGATTCAGAGCCTGCATTCCACCCATCGAAAGTCCGGCGATCGCTCGATGCGCGCGATTAAATAGGGTTCCCTCAGGGGATGTGTCCGTTATGTTCGCGTAAGTTTTGTAATTGGATTCTATAAACGGAATCAGATCGTGTCTCAGCTCGTAATCGAAGTAATAGAATCCCAGCATATTGGTTCCTTCGGTCGTAAAGGATGCGTCCGTCCAGTCATGGGCGCTTCTTCCGTTGGGGAATACGACGATCAGCGGTTCGATGTCCCCCTTTGCAATGAGATTATCGAATATGTTGCAAATGATATATCGCTCGTCAACCTGACCGTTGCTGCTTAACCATTCGAATTGACTCCCGCCAACGCCGTGAAGCAAATACATGACATTGTATCTGGTGTCCTTGTCGCTCGAATCATAACCCGCTGGCAGGTAAACATTGCATCTTTTCCAGATGGCATCGCCCGCAACGGTTCCTCTCCCCGCTTCGCTGATGGCGATGTTCTCCTTGGCGACAAGCTGCCGGGATATATCAATATAGCTGCTTGCCTCGTAGGAAACCTCTTGAATCGTACCTTGAAGCTCTGACTTCACTGATTTAAAATATTCAGCCGGCACGGCAGTTACATTCCTATTTCTCATCGTTCATGATCGCCCCTTCGGTCGCTTGGTAATAGGTTAATAGTATCATGACGATAAAGAGCGACGTAACCTTACAAATTATATATTCACTTGCAATTATTTAACTGAGATATGCATCGTCACCGTGATTAACATAGGAGCAATTAAACAACCAAGAGCTGTTCAACCGGCAAAAAAAAAATTCTTTACCGATCGTTCTCAATAGGATATGATGAATTCGAGTCTATTGGGAATGATCATTCTAAAAAAGACGTCGAATATGGCTAAACTCAATTTGATTCACCAAATAACCGGGAGAAGGAGCAAATTAACATGACTGCATACCAAAGCAATCTCGAAGGGAAAGTCGCTTTCATTACTGGAGGAAACCGGGGCATCGGCCTGGAGACGGCACGCGGATTAGGCAAGCTCGGCGCTCATGTCGTCATCGGTTCGCGCGATGGAGAGAGAGGAAAAGTCGCGGCAGCAGCGCTGCAGGCAGAAGGCATCCAAGCGGAAAGCATGAAATTCGATGTGCTGCTGGCTGACGATCGTCAAGCCGCATATGCTTTCTTTGAACAAAAGTACGGAAAGCTTGATATCCTGATTAACAATGCCGGGGTGCAAAAGGAAGTGGAGCATCTTGTACCCATGAACGAAACCAGCAGCGTAACGCCGGATATCCTGCGTGAAACGTTCGAAGCCAATTTCTTTACCTTGGTCGAACTGACGCAATTGCTTCTGCCGTTGATCCGCAAATCGCCCGCAGGCAGAATCGTCAATTTGTCCAGCGTTCTCGGTTCCCTAACGCTGCATGCCAATCCAGAAGCCCCGATCTACAACATGAAAGTGTTCGCGTACGACACGTCCAAGGCGGCCGTGAATATGTTTACTATTCATCTGGCGCACGAGCTCCGGGATACCCCGGTTAAAGTCAACTCTGCTCATCCGGGCTGGGTGAAGACAGAAATCGGCGGGCAATACGCCGAATTAGACGCTGCGGAAGGCAGCAAGACAAGCGTAATGCTGGCTTCGCTGCCTGTTGACGGGCCAACCGGCCAGTTCTTCTTCATGAATAACCAGCTCCCTTGGTAATCCTTTCGTAAAATGAGAACCGCGCGATATATTCGCGCGGTTTCGCTTATGCATTTCCCACAGTTCGAAGGCTGCCTTAGAGGATTCTTTCCGTCAGCCACAAGCCACCTAGTAAAAAAGCGATTGCCGAACAGATATTAACGACTCTTACCGAATATCTCCATTTCTGCATGAGAAGGAGGATAGGCAACAAGATGGCCAGAATTCCCAGCTGGGCAATCTCAAATCCTTAATTGAAACGAAAAATGTTAAACGCTAAAAAACTTTTTGCCAGATGCATCCTTTTAATAAATCGGCAAACCCCATTCCGTGAATCACTAGGCATGGAACATATATCATGCTCCGAATAATTTGCCATGGAATCTCTCCTTGTGCCCATTTTTGCAAAAAGGGTAAAGCGATATTTAATAGATGTATATTAACTAAAGTTAACCAAGCTTGAAAAATACAATCCACTTGCGTTCAAGAGGAGACCCGTTCACAAGCCAGCCAATCTCCAATATATGGGACACAACACAAAAAAAAGACAACCCACATAGGTTTGTGGATTGTCTAAGTCTTAATGACAAATAGATTTATTAAAGCTTTTACCAATTCCTCGTCTGAAAAGGCTGAGAGACAAAATCACTCACGGCTTTCGCAAATTCCTCCGGGCTCTCGATATGGCTCATATGACCGCCTGCTTCAAAGGTGTAGAGCTGCGAGTTAGGCATTTTTTCGTTCATCTCGGCAGCCCAACGCGGGCCACAGTTGAAATCATGCTCTCCGACCAAGATGAGAGTCGGTGTATCAATCGTATTTAAAACCTCCCTCGCATCCCAAGTATGCGGATTTCGAGGAATAAGGTAAAAATTCAAATTGTCTCTCCATTCCTTGAACTCCTCCGGAAGGTTCCAATAATTCCCGAAGAATGCGGGTAACAACCGCCCCAACAGTTTTAGGAACGACTCACTGTCTCGCGCGGCTCCCGATCCCAAGTCCATCCAAGCCTGAAACGCATCTTGAGCTTCCGGACGATCCGGCCAGCGCTCAGCATATAGCTTGATTTGCCGGGTCTGCTCGAATCCAAGCTCGGGTACCATGCATGGAGCACTGCTATGGAGAATGAGTCCTCCGATCTCATTCGGGTAATCTATAGCATATTGAAGTCCTACAAAGCCTCCATGCGAATGGCCCAAGAAGTAGGGCTTTTCGGTTCCGATGTGCTCAGCAATCTTATGCGCATGATAAGCGTATCGCGGCATGCTGTAATCACCGTCTGACAACAGCCCTGAATCCCCGGTTCCTATAGGCTCGATATAAACAACGGTCATGGTTTGTTCAAGCAGCGGCAAACGTATATAATTCCAATCGAATCCTGGACCTCCTGCATGGACCAGACAAACCGGCCCACTGCCGGCGATGTGAAAGCTTTGCACTACTCCGTTGATCAAAATCTTATATGGTCTCGGTGTTGTCATGGCATATCTCTCCAATTCTTAAATAGAAGTGCTTTTTCTGAGATTGCAAAGGAAAATTAAAGACCCGGATACGTAATATTATATTTTCTGGATACTTCTACGAGCTTCTGTAGAAACTCGGGAGTAGGAGGCGTAAATTGAGCTTCCATTCCTTCTACGTAAGGAACGCCAAGTTCCATGACAAAGGAATCAAAACCCGCAGGATAGGCCGTAACTAAGAATCGAGCCTTTTTGGATTTTACTTTAAAGGTATGTGGAATGCCGCGAGGGGCGAATACGTATTCTCCGCTCTGCACTAAAAACGTGTCATCCCCAAGAATCATCTCTAGCTCTCCATCCAACAAGTAAAAAGATTCATCTTCGTTTCCGTGGATGTGAAGCGGCGGGCCGTCATTCTCATTAACCGAACAATGCACCACGCAAAACTCCCCGTTCGTGTCCTCTCCGCTTACTAAGATGGAATTGATGTCGGTTAAGAATAAGTACGTATTGTCAGTATCAGATTTCCGGCGCATTACTCCTGCTTTGCTTTGATTGCTCATGGTTTTCCCGGTCTCCTCTTGTTGTCGATTTTTTACCTGCGCAGTAATGAGATCGATCGTTCTCATAATAATAATTCTCTTTATGTTTTGTCAACGCATCCGCAACAAACTTAATATTTCATAATTTATTACAGTCAGTTATTTGTTCATGACTTATATTTTACCGATCGTTCTCATTATGATAGAATCGTAATAATGAGGTGAACACGATGACAAGAAGTAAAGAGTTCGATGAAAATGATGTACTTCTAAAGGCGATGCATTTATTCTGGGAAAAGGGTTATGAAAAAACCTCGCTTCAGGACCTTGTTGAGCATATGGGTATACATCGCAGAAGCATGTATGCTACTTTTGGCGATAAGCATAGCCTTTATGTAAAGACGTTGGAGTTGTACGAAAAACAGAAAAGAGCAACTATTCAGGAAGCAATAGCGCGTGGTTATACGGCGAAACAAGTCATTCGCTTCCTGTTTGATTATCTGATTGAAGTAGACGATGATCGACCGGTAGGCTGTTTATTTGTGAATTCTGTGACCGAACTGGCTATGAGGGATCCGGAAGTACGAGATATAACAACCGAAGGTTTTAACTACACGGAGAAAGTTTTCGTGGATCTCATTCAAAAAGCCCAGCATTTGGGTGAGATTCCAATTGATAAGAATGCCGAGATACTTGCAGCTAGTTTGCAGACTACGCTAATTGGATTACGAGTCTTAGTTCGAACGTCAACGGATAAAAAAAAACTCCATCAAATAGCGGATGCTTCAATAGCGATACTTGATGCTTAATGCTTGAAGTTTGAAGGAGGCTCAAAGAGTGCGTTTTATTCGCATCGAAAAAGACAATCCACATCTTTCAAAGAGCGGATTGTCTTTTCTTCAACAATATTTATTTTGTGTACTGGGACATACACCTTTACTTCTTCGCCTTACAAAACTCATGGTACAGCTTCATCAAAGCTCGCTTCTCAATCCGTGACACGTAACTGCCCCGCCCTTGCCTTCCAGATTTATTGAATTCATTTAAGTAGCCTGTCTAATTATAGATTTTTCACCTTAGCGATTATAGGGCTTTATTGAAAGTAATTGAAGTCATTTAAATCTAAACCTATCATGAAAGAAACAAAAAAAACCGGTCGCAACAAACCGGCTGCCCGTGCATGATTACAACCAGGGTATATTCTGTTCTGCTAATAATAGTTTGATCGCTCTTGAAGCAACAATGAATAATTCCGGCTTGCTAAGCCCTTCCAGTCTCCCAGCTGCCTGCAGATGTGGTTCCAGAGACAGATATCCGCCATATCCTTTTTGCTTCAATGCTTGTAAAAGCTGCCTCAACTGTCCGTCTCCTTCACCGGACGGAACAACTGAACCTGTCTCCATGACAGCGTCTTTAATATGAATATAGGAGATATATTCATCCAACAAAGGATAGGCTTCAGTTACTGGACTCACCTTACATTGCACGAAATTTGCCGGATCAAAGGCAGCGCGTAAATAAGGCGATGATATGGCTTGTAATAAATCCCGGCACCGTTCGCCGTTGTCCCCATAAATATGGCTTTCATTTTCGTGTAGTAACACGATACCTGCTCTCTCCGCCAATTGTACAAGACTTTGCATGCGCGAGAGAACTTCCGAACGGTAGCGATCATGTTCACCGTCAGGAATATAAAACGAAAAAATACGGATATATGAAACCTGAAAAAACGATGCAAGCCATATGGCCTTCCTTGCCTCTTCAAGATGCAGATCAAAATTGTCGGTTATTTTAATTTTACCTAATGGAGAGCCTATGGAAGATACCTGAAATCCCCTGTCCTCTAATATTCCTTTTACTTTTACGGCTTCATCATCAGTGAGCTGTAATACATTTTTCCCCCAAACACTTCGCAGCTCTAGATGATGGATTTGTTCCGATTCGAGGACATCCAGCTGAATATCCAATTCTGATGAGATTTCATCAGCAAAGCCTGTTAATGTAATCATAACAATCTCCCTTTGCATGTAATCTATATATGCTGTATAGGAGGCGAACCCTATTGGACCTAGAACACCATCCCTATCTTGTTCCTAATATCTTTTTGTTTGTTGATCGAAGATGTTATCCGGATTGGACCATACAAAAGGCTAAAATCAGCTTTCACGATCTCACCTTTGTTATCGAAGGAAAGGCTAATTACTATATTGACGGCAAGAAATTCACCGCTGAAGCAGGAGATCTCGTCTATGTTCCCAGCGGCAGTGTTAGGGAAGCTTATACCTTTAAAGATTCTCCAATGCATTCCTATCCTTTTAACTTCTACTGGGCAGATCCTCATAATCATATTCATATGCCTTTTCAGGGGTTGACGAAAAAGGTTATCACGAAAGAGATCCTAAGCTATCTGCGTGAATTTAACCATGTGTGGATGAGCAAGCAGCCTTATTACCATATTCAGGCACGGGCACTATTCGAATTGATCATCCACCGTCTGTTAACCAGCTTTCACCGAAATTTACCAGTCTCTCTTGATCCCCGAATAAAGAAGCTTATAGAATATTTAACCGAACATTACTCGGACCATATAGCTATTAATGAGATCGCGGAAGGTTTGAGACTGCATCCTGTGTACTTCGGAAAGCTATTCAAGCAGAATACCGGGATGTCTTTCAAGGAATATGTCAACCGCATCCGGATCAATAACGCAGAAATGATGCTTTCTTCCGGTGATTTCACCGTAAAGGAAGCCGCAGAGCGCTGCGGAATCCAAGATATTTATTATTTCAGCAAAGTATTTAAAGAGATAAAGGGATATCCTCCATCCGCCGCCAAAATAAAATGATCTTCGTATGACACCGGCAAAGCAGATGTAAGACGGAGGTCCCCATTTCTGCTGCAATGGGGACCTGTCCTTGTCGCTCAAAGTGCCGTTACTTCTTCCAGACTTCATCAATAGACGACTGGAATTGCTCTTTGTATTTGTCAATTACCGTGGATACGGATACACCCTTCAGAATTTCATCGACCATTTCATAGTAAGGCATATTCGGATAGCCATCCTTTCCGTCAACCCTATTAATCGTTTCTCCTGCTGTCTTGGCGTTATCGATATCATCTTCATTGTTAAATAACGTCTCCAGCGTGGCCTGCTTCGGATAATCGTAAATGGAATCGATATCATTGATTTTCTCATAGATATAGACCAACTGCTCAGGATGCTCTATTACACTCGGAATGGTCATGTAGTTCGGAATCGTCAAATGCGAGTGATAGGCCACCGCGCTAGGTCCTTTAGGAAATGGCAGGAATCCGATATCCATATCCGGCATATCCTTTTTGAAGCCATCCATCTCATAATCGCTTCCCGCATACATCAATGTGTTGCCTTGACGGAAAAACTGCCCAGGTTCCGTCCAGTCTCCGCCTTCAGTAGGTCTAGCGATATTTTCCGTAGCAAGCTTGGAGATGAACTCCAGCGTTTCCTTTGTTTTCGGGTCCTCCAAATTCTGTTTATCGCCAGCGACCAGATTGGCGTCATTGGAAGCCAGCGCCTGCACCAGAATATTGGCTGTAGCAACCCCCCATGTATCCAGCTTACCGTTATTGTCCGTATCTTTGTCAGCTTCTTTGGCAACCTGGATGAAAGTATCCCAGTTCCAGTTATCATCCTTCACATAATCCTGCAGCGGCTTCATGCCTAATTTATTCATCAGAGTACGGTTATAAAAAATACCTGACGATGCGCCGTTAATTCCGGAGCGGAATCCATAGCCTCTGCCCTCGTACTGCGAATAATCGTTTGTATATTGCTGAATAAATACCTTGTCATTCTTCGTATATTCGTCTACAGGAGAGAATAGCTCCTGCTTAACAAGTGATGGAATCATCCACGGTCTAGCCATCCGGATAATGTCGCCGATCGGTTCTCCGGCAAGCAGCGAGGCTGTAACCTTGCTGGAATATTCTGCATAGTCAACTGTGACATATTCAATCTTGAAATTATGCTTTTTCATTAGTTCATCCAGATTCTGCTTTCGCTTGATATTATCCGGATTATCTTCCTTGATGGATTCGTCATACCAGGAAACCCATTTAATCGTTCGACCGCCCATGTCGAAATCCATCTCAGGTGTTCCGGTATCATCCTGAATGGCAGCGGGAGTTGCATCATTGGCTTCCGATTCCGAAGAAGCAGGCGTACTGACGACTCCTGCATTGTTGTTCTTGTTACTGCCGCCGTTGCTGCTGCATCCTGCAGCCAATAACAGAATCAGAATCAACGACATAAGCAGCGAATTCCTTTTCCACATCTCATATCCCCCCTATGATTTGGCTGTCTTTTCTGAAGTACAGCGCTTACAATAAGAAATGTTATATGCTTTCCGGCAATCAAACCATGGAGAATCTAAACTTGATTTGTAAGTTTCAAACATTAATTCTATAAAGAGAGAAAATGCAGACGTACATTTTCAAATCATTATTCCAAAAATTCGACAACTTCCTACTATGAACATCAGTGAAGTGACTATTAAACAATACGTAAAATCTGTATTAATAATAAGTTCGAAAAATCGAACACAAGCGATTGCCAAGTCGGAAAGAAAAGGGACAGGGATTATTCCCATCAATGGGTAATTAACAAAGGGACTAAATAAAGAAAAAGAGTATTGCATAAACGCAATGCTCTTCTCTGACATTATCAACTATTTGGCATAGTACCACTTAATATTAAGAGTACTCTTTTACTTCTTCGCCTTATAAAACTCATGATATAGCTTCATGAGAGCCCTCTTCTCAATCCGCGACACATAGCTGTGGCTATTCCCCAGCTCCTTAGCAATCTCGCGCTGCGTCCGCTCATCCTCGCCATGATCCAGGCCGAACCGGCCGCGGATCACCTCCTGCTCCCGTTCATCTAGAATATCAAGGTTGCGATAGATCTTGCTTTTCTCAATCTTCAGCTGCACGCGGTCCACGACGTCGTCGGCTTCCGTGCCGAGGATGTCAATAAGCGTAATTTCGTTGCCCTCTTTGTCCGTGCCAATCGGGTCATGTAGTGACACGTCCTTGCGTGTTTTCTTCAGCGAACGCAAATGCATAAGTATTTCATTCTCAATACAACGAGCAGCGAAGGTAGCAAGTTTTGTACCCTTCCCCGTTTGAAAACTTTCAATCGCTTTGATCAAACCAATAGTTCCAATCGAAATAAGATCCTCAAGATCTTCCCCTGTATTATCGAATTTTTTGAGGTTATGGACACGAAACAATGTCAACACTTGCTTGTCCTGTATGCGAAGAGATTAACGTTTACAGTTTACAGGGAAAATTAAACGGCCTAAGTCCAATGAAAATCAGGACTCCGGCCGCCTAAACCTAAAGCTTATTTATTCTAAAACCATTTTACTTTTCCTTGGATAAGCAGCGGGATGAGCTGTGTCCATAACTTCTGGACATCTGTAGCCATGTATTGGGCGTTGCTGTCGTATTGTTTTTCAACGAGATTGCATTTATTGACTTTTACCAGAACAGGCACTACCTCCAGCCTTCTTGCCACCACGCTTTGACGGAACCAAGAGTAAAGCGACTCCCTGCCACGAAGCCGTAAATATCCCGGACGTTCCGTCAAGCTGAGCCAGTCTTCAGCAGCAGGCACTCTCAGAGTAAAATATTGAACACCAAGCTTCTCATGATCGAAATGATCCACGGCCGGCAACACTGGGAACGGATGAAGTGGCAAATCCGGAGGCTCCATGATCAAAGCTGGTGCTTTCCCGCCGCTTGCCAAACGCAGCCATCCGTCCTCCGTCCAAACAACCTTTGCCAGACCGGTCTCACGTCCGAGCGGGGATAATCGTCTTCCCGGTAATGAACGTGCGCAAATGTAGGATAAATACCATTCCCCGTTTTGCGTTTCAACAATCGCGCCATGACCCGCCTTTTGAAGCGGATGATCCTGCACGTCTACCGTCGTAATGAGCGGATAATCGGGATCGTATTCATACGGACCGTCAATATAGCGTGACCGCGCCAGTGTCGCCGCATGATTCCAGCCCGTTCCACCTTCAGCGAGCAACAGATAGTACAAGCCTTCACGCTTGAACAGAAATGGACCTTCCGTTACGCCAATTGATGTCCCTGTAGCAACAGTCTTTATCGCGCCAATCAGTTTTCTTTGGTCCGGACAATATTGTTGCATCACAACTCCAGCGAAACGGTTCTTCCCCTTGCGAAAGTCCCACTTCATATTAAGCAGCCACTTGCTGCCGTCGTCGTCATGGAACAGGAACGGATCAAATCCGCTACTGTTCAGGAAGAGAGGCTCGGACCATGGTCCGTTAATATCCGTTGCCGTAAGCAGATAATTATGCAGATCTTTAAAAACGCCGCGACGTGCCATAACGGTAGTAATCATTAAATAAAAGATGCCATTGTCGTAAGTCAGCGCTGGTGCCCAGATCCCGCCGGAGCTTGGTACACCACGCAGATCCAGCACGGACGCTTGGTCAAGCGGACGGGATATGACGCGCCAGTTAATAAGATCACGGGAATGATGAATTTGTACGCCAGGGAACCATTCGAACGTTGAAGTGGCGATATAATAATCGTCACCAACACGAAGCATGGATGCATCAGGGTTAAAGCCCCGCAATACAGGATTATGAATAATGGTCATTTGGTTATCTCCTTCATCAAAAAGCCGCCGTATGGATGAATCGATCGGCGGCTTCTTGATTTATTCAGGCTGATTCATTTTTACTACCAGAGATAAAGATCATTGCCCTTCAGCTTGAAAATGGCTTCGATGAAATAATAATCACCATAAATAATAGCATGATGATGTGTTTTGGAATGATAGGCACCGGTTCCATTCTGCAGGATTGCATCCGTAGATTCTGTCCAATCGCTACGGGACTCGTCGAGCGTACGGAGTAATTTAATAGCTGCATTTATGAAGAAATCCTTCTCGTAAGGACCGACACGCTTCGCGATTTCAATCAGGCCGCAGGCAGCAATCGCTGCAGCAGTATCATCTTCCCGCCGCGGCTCAGCAGGCTGACGGAAGTCTACCGGGATAACTCCACTATCCGGAATATTAGCAATAAAATAATGTGCAATACGTTTCGCTGTCTGCAAGTACTCCTCTTTGCCGGTATGAATATAGCTCATCATAAAGCCATACAGCGCCCAGGTTTGCCCCCTTGTCCATGATGAACCTTCTTCATAGCCTTGGCCGCCATACGTTTTCACCACTCCGCCGTTAAACGGATCGAACTCAACGATGTGATTCACCGAACCATCCGCTCTAACGAAAGCTGACATCGTCGTATCCGCATGCTTCATGGCGATTTGCTTAAAGCGAGGATCCCCCGTCTCTTCTGAAGCCCAATAGAGAAGCGGAATATTAAACATGCAATCGATAATTGCCCAGCCTCTTGTATCCTGCCCCTCAAGATCATTCCAAGCCCGGATGAAACCTCCGGCAAGATTAAATCGTCCTGCCAGCAAATTCGCAGCATGCATCGCACGTTTACGGGATTCCGGATTGCCCGTTACCCGGTAATTAGCCACACTGGTAGGAAGCCACATAAACCCTACATCATGATGCAGACCATAGTAGTCCTGGAAGCACTGATCCAGTTTACCTTCCGAAATTTGGGCGATTTCCTTGTACTTTTCATTGCCAGTCTCGTGATACATAAGCCACATCATGCCGCCCCAGAAGCCGTTGGTCCACCAGCAGAGTCCGTCTGCAGCATCGCCTGTCGGATTGTCGACCGAACGGTCATCGTATGTGCCATTAATCGTTGTATAAGGAATCTTATCTTTTGTCTTCTCGCTTACCCATTCCATCTTATTTGAGATTTTATCAATAACGCCATGCAGCCATACCCTATCCGTCTCATTCAACATAATGAATCTCCTCTACTACTATCCTTTGATTGCGCCGGAAGAGACGCCTTTAACAAAATACTTCTGAAGGGACAGGAAAGCAATCAGCACTGGCACAAGTGACATAGTCGTGCCCGCGAAGATCATGTCCCAGCGGGAAGAGAACTCGCCGACATAATAGAACAGCTCGACGATCATCGTCTTCGTCTGCCCAGATGGGAGAACAAGCATCGGCATTAGGAAGTCATTCCAAATCCCTAAGCCTTGCAGCACGACCATACTCGCTGTAACCGGTCCTAGCAGCGGGAAGACGATACGCCAGAAAATTCCGATCCGGGTACAGCCGTCAATTTCTGCCGACTCCTCGATTTCGCGCGGAACACCTTTAAGGAAGCTGGTGTACAGCAGGACACCAAATCCAACCGAACCGGCAATGTAAATCATAATAGGTCCAACCAGATTGCCAAACAGCCCCATTATATTTAATTCCTTGAACAGCGGAATCATATAAACCTGGAACGGAACCATCATACCGAACAGGAAGAAAACAAAGACAGCATTCGTCCACTTCTTGTTATTCCGTTCAATAGCGTAAGCTGCCATTGGGATAATAACAATCATGGCTGCAATAGAACCAAGTGTTAGAATAGCACTATTCAGCATCGCTTTCGGATAGTCCGTCTTCGTCACCAAATACTTGAAGCTTTCAACATAAAATCCCTTCGGAAAAGCTATCGCGTCCTTCATAATTTCCGGGTTGGATTTGAAGGCAGACATAATGTTGAAGAAGATCGGAAAGACAAATATAATAGCGATGACAATTGTGACAACGAACAAAAGAATATTGCCTGCCGTCACTGGTGTTTTAGCTTTTTTATTCATTTACATCTGCACCTCCCTCTTGCGAAGTACGCGAATTTGAATCAGCGATACGATCAGGATGAGAATGAACAGCACGATGGCAAGTGCGGTTCCGAAACCTTGTCTACCTTCGCCAAACGCCACCTTGTATATAATATAAGTCAACGTCTCTGTTGCGAAGCCGGGGCCACCGTTGGTCATAACTGCGATCTGATCAAACAACTTCAAGGAATTGATCATCGACAGCATGACACATACCGTTGTAGCACCTGCAAGCAGCGGGAAAGTCACGTGACGGAACTGCTTCCATTTACCCGCCCCGTCAATACTTGCCGCTTCAAGCAGCTCCTGCGGAACTCCTTGTAGACCTGCAAGGTAAATGATCATATAGTAGCCTGAAGATTTCCACACCGTTGACAATATGATCGATAGCAAGGCAAAATCCGGATCGCCGAGCCAATCAGCTTTAATGGAACCTAGTCCAATCATATCAAGCACCTGATTAACGACCCCAAAATTGTAGTTCAGAATAATCATCCAAATAAAGCCCATAATGATGCCGCTCATTAATACCGGAAAATAAAAGATGCTGCGAAAGAAATTACGTAGCCAGCGCACCTGGTCTACTAATATGGCTAGCAGCAATGCTACAACGTTCTCCAAGACTACAAGTGAAATAGCTACAATGATTGTGTTTTTTAATGCATGATGAACCCGTGGACTTTCCCAAATCTCCTTGAAGTTGTCTAGACCGATGTACCGGACATTTTCACTAATTCCGTCCCACGAAGTAAAACTTAAATAAATACTGCTTAAGGTGGGAAGCATGACGAACAGACTATACAGGATAAAGGCCGGCAGTATAAACCATATCGCGTAGCTCCGCCACCATTGCTTTCTTTTCTTAATTAATACTGTGGCACTCATAACGCACTCCTCCTGCCTCTTATAGAAAGAAAACCTCTGCTGGGTAAGCAGAGGTTATCCCGCATGTTTATTTCTAAGATGTTATTGACTATTGGCCTTCACATTGTTGTCGTATTCCGTATCGGACTGCTTCATGTATTCGTTAACATCGGCATTTTTGACAACCAGATCCTGCAGCAACTTATAGAACCAGTTGCGGAATTGCGGAGGAATCGCATTATCGCCGAACCATTGGTTAATCATCATCGATTTCTTAATAGAAGAATCAGCCATCAGCCTCAGCACTTCCTTCATCTGCTCGCCTGTTTCGTAGGTAACTTCCGCTTTAGTCGTTGGAATACCATTTACCGTCGCCAGATATGGACTGTATTGCGCCGCATCAAAGAAGAATTTAATAAAGGCTGTAATCGCTTCTACCTTTGCTGGATCTTTGGCTGCTTCAGCCGAGAGAGACCAGCCCGACAGTGTTGGCAATCCGTTCACAATAACCGAACCGTCTTTGTTAGGAAGCGCATAGAAACCGTATTCAAAGTTTGGATCTGCTTCGGAAATTTGACCAAACATCCATGGACCGGAGTATAGTTGAGCTGCTTTGCCGGAGATCAGCATCGATGCCGTTTGGTTATCAGCCGTGCTAAGCCAGCCTTTGTCTACATATTTCGTAAACAAATCTTTGTAATCCGTAATCGCTTGTACAACTGCAGCATCTGTGAAGCTTGCTGACTTTGCTGTACGCTTGGAGTTCCAGTCCGGATCGTTATTGTACACATTATTAATCAGGAAGTAGTTCACCCAAAAGCCCATGTGGAACAAATCTTTACCACCTACAACGATTGGCGAGATGCCTGTTGCAGCCAACTTTTCCTGGATAGCAAGGAATTCGTCGTACGTCTTCGGCAATTCCGTAACGCCAGCATCTGCATAAGCTTTCTTACTGTAAATGATTCCGTTCGGCGCGTTGCCTGTCAGCGGAGCATTGTAATATTTACCGTTGTATTCCGGCAGGTAAGTGAACAGATCGTGGAGCTCCTGCGGAAGTTCAGCCAGCTTGCCTGCATCTGCGAACACCTTCGTGTCGCGCATTTCTACCAGATCGGGAAACTCGCCAACAGCGTCTTTTGTTTTCAGCCAGTCCAGATAAGAGTCGCTGGTTGTTTCGCTAATGTTCTTGATCGTAATATTAGGATTAGCTTCCGTGAAAGCATCGATCGTTGTTTCGATCGCCTGCTTAGTCGCCGGATCGCCGGTCGCATAAGCGATCGAGATCGTTACGGGCTTAGCCTTCTCCCCCCCATTGTTCGAACCTTGAGGTTGGTTGGACGATGAGCTGCTGTTTGAACCTGAATTGTTGTTTTGACCCCCACATGCCGTTAGCACTAACGACAGGATCAGGACCAAGGAAAATAGCTGAAGGAATGATTTCTTTTTCATCTTTCTGTAACCTCCCTTTTAGGATCAGCACTTCTTCAAGGATGTCGACTTCCTTGCCATTAAGCTTATCATCGCCTGCATTTGCGATGAATGAAGTTTTTTAAGCCTCATGTGCAGGTAATTTAAGATGTTTCACCATGATAGGAAATAGCAGCCGGATGGAGGTGCCTACATTCTCTATGCTGCTTATCTCGAGACCATACGGTTCTCCGCATGTCGTCTTAATCCGGTCGTGTACGTTCTTCAGACCTACATTTTTGCTTGGCGCTTCCGGCTTTGACAGGAGCTGATTCAGCTCTTGCAGCTTGTCCACGCTTATGCCCGCCCCATCGTCATATACCGTAACACAAAGCTTGTCCTCCACCCGTTCCACGGATACAAGCACGCTTCCTTTGCCACCTTTCGGGCGAATGCCATGCTGAATGGCATTTTCTACAATAGGCTGCAACGACAGCTTAAGTAACTGGTAATTTGGCTTTACATTATCAGCAACCTGAAGCCTGAGATCGATCCGATTCTCATACCGGACCCGGATAATATAGAAATAATCCTTCAGATGATCCAGCTCTTCCTCAATAGAAACCCAGTCTTCCCCGTAATCGATGACGTATTTTAATTGGTTTGACAAGGCTAGGATCATATCCGCTACCTCACTGTCATCGTTGTAGACCGCGTTCATCCGGATAACCTCGAGCGTATTGTACAAATAATGGGGGCGAATCTGGCTCTTCAGCGCGTTCAGTTCTGCCTGTTTCTGCTTAATTTCCGCAACATACGCATCATTAATAAAGACTTTAAGCCTCTCTAACATCCGATTGAAACCAACTGCCAAGCGTCCGATTTCATCCTTTTTATAATCCTGAATCTGGATATCCAGATTCCCCATCTCTACTTTATTCATGTGCTGCAGAACCTGACGGATGGGGGCAGCTAGTCTTCTCGAGAATAAAGTACCCATGCCAAGAAGTACGATCGCGCAGACGGCAATCGCAAAATATACGGTTGATTGGGTGGATGTGAGCTGCTTGAACAATTCCTGCTTAGATACTCTGATAAGAATACGTCCCTCCAAGTAAGGAATATCGCTGGTAAACACAAGAAGTCTTGTATCATTAACGCTTTTAAAGGATGCAGCCTGCTCCGCATCAACCGGATCCAGTTTATTGCTATAATACAATCGGTCGTTGCTATCAAGCACATACAGCTCGTCATCCTTGTTAAGATTCAACTCCTGGAAAAAGCTGTCCAGCACACCGGCATCAACTTCGATGAATAAGCTTCCCACAACCTTCGGCACTGATGTTAATGTGCCTGAAATGTCAATCAAATTACGCCCGAATGTAATGACTTTCTGATTGTGTGAATTGTAATAAGTCTCGCTGTGAGTCGGATAAATAGACAGATGATTCGGATCTTTCTCTAGCGGCTTCAGCCATTCAGCGACCGGTAGCTTTTCTACCTGCAGCGGCTTGCTCTGTCTCGTCTCATAGTAGATATTTTGGTCCATGGAACGAATGAAAAACACGCTCCTGATATGCTTATCGCTGTACAAGACCGTTCTTAGAAATGCGGCGATCGGAATATTGTTGATCTGCTCGTTCTGATTGACATTAACGGTCTGGTTCGTTGACTCGTTATGCGAATATCCTTCATACTTTCCCGTATACATAAGGCGGGTAATCTCGTCATAATCGGAGAAAAAGTTATTCACGTTATAACTCATATAAAGCGACATCTGCTTCAGATTATTAACCGTGAATTGCTGAACATGACCCGTGAACGCCTGCAGCGAAAAAACACTAAGAGCGATAAGCGGAATGAGTCCGACCATTAGGAATGCTGCTGAAAACTTAACGAATACGCTGTTCCACCATTTTCGAATGACTAATCCCCTCCGCCATAATCCCTCAGAGCGTTCTTATACTCTTGAGGCAGCCTGCCTGTTTGTTTCTTGAACATGTCGCTGAAATGCCTTGCATTGTTATAGCCGACTTTCTCCGCAATCTCATAGACCATCATGTCGGTGTGCTTGAGAAGGGATAGAGCATGCTCCATCCGCAGATCGGTTACATATTGCTTGAAATTCCGTTTCATCTGCTTCTTGAAGAAGCTGCTGAAATAATAAGGGTTCATAAAGGCAACCGCTGCAACAGACTCCAGCGATATATCTTCCATGTAATGCTGTTCGATATATTGAACCACTCGGGCAATCATCGTCTGCTCCTTGTGATCCGGATTATCGCCGATCCGATTGAATAAGAGCTGCATCATATCGTAGACCCCCTCGCACATCTCTTCGAAAGTCTCGTATTTCCCCAGCCGGCTTTGCAAATGCTGAATATCAAAGCCCCAGTCCGACATGGGAACATCGGACTTTTTCACTTCCTGCACGATATAAAGCAGTGCCGAGAAGCAGGTCGACACCGCAAGCTGGCGGTTGCCAATTGCGGCGGATTCAATAACCTGCAGCAGCTCCTTCACCTTAAGCAGAACGATGTCCCAGGAGCCTTCCGTCATAACGCGGATAATTTCAGACTGTAGTACGAACAGCTCCTTCTCTCTGTCTTTGCGCTGTTCAGGCTTCCGGTATCGGATGACCCGGTGCAATCCTGTAAAATACGTCATGAATAACGCGTGCTCTGCTTGTTCACGCGATTGGCTTAATTGAGACAATTGTTTTACAGATTCCCCAACTCCGACGGATACGTTAAGCTTCAGATATTTAAAGATATTGTCCTTAATGATCTCCGCCAGACGAACCGGCAAGCCGGGCTCCTCATAACTCAAAGCAAACACGAAGCTGCCGGCTTTCTCGTAGGAATAACCTTGTCCAATTCCCGCAATACTTTCCTGCACAATATTATGAATAGCGAATTGGACCAGCTTCTGCGTCTGCATCGGCCACCTTTCGTTATCGTTACCGACCGGATCGATTCTCGCAGCACCTATGGTATATAGCGGCCCCAAAAGCTTTTCTGTCAAATAACGGTAGCCTTCGGACTGTTCCGACAATGTACCCTCGGCAAGCTGCTCGACCCATCCGTCTACCTCATCGTCATGATTTTTTCGCTCGAGCAGGTCCAACTTGCTGCGTCGGCGGTCCTCCTCACCTTTTTCAAGAATAAGGGAGAGCGCTTTAGCCAGCACCGCTTCGAGATCCGATTTCTTGACAGGCTTAACCAGATAATCGACTGCACCATAGGCAATGGCATCTCTGGCATACTTGAATTCCTGATAAGCGCTGACAAAAATAACCTTGCAAGGCAGCTCGCGAAGCTTCACTTCCTTAATAATGTCGATTCCGCTTAAATGCGGCATACTGATATCGCTGATCACGATATCAGGCTTACGCTGCTCGATCATCTCAAGAAGCTCTTTCCCGTCGTACGCGAATCCAATAATGTCAATCCCTTGCTCTTCCCAAGGAATCAGCTTGCTCAGTCCCTTCAGAATAAGCGGCTCATCGTCGGCTAGAACTACTGTGACGTTCATCATGACCTCCCCCTTCATTTGCTCTATGTTTAAGATTATAGCTCAATACTATATGCCCATGTCGATGCTGGAACAGGGACGCGACTTTCGATCGCGTCCCTGCATGCCCTTATATGTTAATACTCTAGTATATCCATCTTTAACGTATTGCAATTATCCAGCAGGTACGATTCCCGCGTATCTTCGTATTTCGCATGAAGCTTAATTCCGTCCAATACTAACCGGTCTACACAACGTATATCCATAAACGTTGCACGACTCCAAGTCGGGTAATAATTCTCCGATACCTTCTCAGGATGGTTATTACGCAAATCCCATACCTCCGGGTATTCATTTGGAATATCTTCCTTTTTAATTCCCCCGATAAAAGTATAGGCCATATTCCTTATCGTTAAATCACGGATCGGATAATGTTTACACGCATCCACCCGAATCCCGCTGAATGACGGGCAGCCCATGACGTCGTCGATGAATCGATAGTGGGTTTTTCGCATCTCTTCATCATCCACCGCAATGATATCCGTCAGTGTGATCCGTTCCAGCGTGCCAATCGCCGGCATTTCATCAAGACCAATCGATGAGCCAATAACATCCAAGCGATTGTTCAGAATAATAAAGATCGGCCGTGAAACATTTCTCATCACGAGTCCCTGCGCTACGATGTCTGTAATACTCCCGCCTTCCGTACACTCGATTTTAATGCCTTCCCGCCATACATTCTCAAACGTGCAGTTATGAATAGCAACATTCGAAATATCTCCGACAGACTTCAATCCGATTCGGACAGCTGCGCATATCGAGGTGAAATGGCAATTGCTGATATGGACATTTTCATCGGAAAGTCCTTGCTGCTTGCCTGTAGGCAAAGATTGTCATCGGTGCCGAGAATTTTGCAATTAGATATAAACACGTTTTTACAACCGTCATAATCCAATCCGTCCCCGTTATACCGTTTGTCATTCCGGATATCGAGACCTTCACACCAAATATTTTCGCTGTCCAGAAAAGCTGTCGTCCACGCCGTTGAGTTGTATAGACGTAGACCTTTGACATGAATATTCCGGCAACGAAGGAAGCGCATCATCATCGGACGATAGATGCTTCCTAAGTTCGGGAAACTCTCGGCGTTGCCGTTAATCTCGCCTTGGCCAACCACGCCGATATTTTCCGCGTCCTCTGCGTAAATAAAGCATTTATCCATATCCTTCTCATTTACGTAACGGTTATAATGCGTCCCGTCCGGATAATCTCCGATATCCGGATTGGCAAGCAAAGTTGCAGAGGGATTCACCTGCAAATAGACGTTTGATCTGAGAAAAATCGTTCCTGAAACAAATGTGCCTCCGGCAAGTACAACATATCCACCGCCAGCTTCATGACAAGCATCAATAGCGTGCTGAATTGCGCGCGTGTCAATTGAAATGCCATCACCTACGGCCCCGAATTCTTTTACATCGAATAGATCCTTCACCAAGCGTTCCCCCAATTACTGCTGCATAAGATTAAGTTCATTCTATAGCGCGCTTTCCGGGAGCGGTATGTGTTTTTTATAGAACTATGTGCTCTTTTTTAAGAATTTTGTAACGCGAATGCGCAAGCCATAATCCGTCCGTATCAAAAAGACAATCCACCTCGCAAGGGGATTGTCTTTGCTTATTACAATATTTTATTGATTAACTACTATCACTTCTTCGCCTTATAAAACTCATGATACAGCTTCATCAGCGCTCGCTTCTCAATCCGCGACACATAGCTGCGACTTATGCCAAGCTCCTTCGCGATCTCGCGCTGCGTCCGCTCATCCCCGCCATGATCCAGGCCGAACCGGCCGCGGATCACTTCCTGCTCCCGTTCGTCGAGAATATCGAGGTTACGGTAGATCTTGCTTTTCTCGATCTTTAGCTGCACCCGGTCCACAACATCGTCGGCTTCAGTGCCGAGGATGTCAATAAGCGTAATTTCGTTGCCCTCTTTGTCCGTGCCAATCGGGTCATGCAAGGATACATCCTTGCGTGTTTTCTTCAATGAACGCAAATGCATAAGTATTTCATTCTCAATACAACGGGCAGCGAATGTGGCTAGTTTCGTTCCTTTGCCGGTCTGAAAACTTTCAATCGCTTTAATCAAACCGATCGTTCCGATCGAGATCAGATCCTCGAGGTCTTCCCCCGTATTATCGAATTTTTTTACTATATGGGCGACCAAACGCAGGTTATGTTCAATAAGTAAGTTGCGCGAATGTGCGTTGCCTTCGGCCATCAATTGCAGATGCTTCATCTCTTCCTCTTCATGCAGCGGCTGCGGGAAAGCATTATTTTTCACATAAGATACAAGCAGTGATAACTGCTTAATGAATAGCGCTATAGCTGCAAACAACCCCATACTGTACACCCCCATGCTGTAATGGAAAGACTCCGTACGAAACTTTCGGCTCCTTAATATGTCAGTTCTACATTGTATGTGGGCATAGGCCTAAGTGTGCATGTACAGTATGGGGTAATCATTTTTTAAACCATAACCATCCTCTTCTTACTTCTTTCATAAAACGCGAAAATAATTTACTTTCCATAAATTACTTGATTTATTTTGAGATTGGGTGATAGAATTATCCCTTAGGTCTTGAGAACTAATACATAAAGGAGACAATTATGTTAAAAAAAATCGCACTTTTACTGATGATTTGTATGCTGGCTTTTCAACTCCCTAATCTGGCATCCGCTCAATCTTATTCTCAGATTTGGGTAGACGGACAGAAATTATCTTTATCGCAAGCACCGGTTATTGTAAATAGCACTACCTTCATTCCCGTTACGGTCGTGCTTAAAAAGATGGGGTTAACCGTTGAATTAGAACCAGGAGATACCATTAAAGCAAGCAAAAAAGGCATTGTTATGAAAATGAAGGCCGGAAGCAAAATAGCTAATGTCAATGGTATTACCGTCATCTTGGATGAACCGATTAAGGCCATTAACGGAACAACAATGGCACCATTGCGCTTCATCACGGATAGCCTAGGCGCTACCGTTTCAATTAACGGAAGCACGATATCCCTATCAAACGCCAATAAAGCAACGATGTACACTTTCGGTGATTTGCCAATTCTCATTTCCGGCGATTATGCCCGCAACTTAAATAATAAAAGCTATCTTGATTTGAAGATCGTAGATTTCTTCTATAACCCAGCTTCCGGAGAAATTCAAGATATTGATTACTTGTCCAACGTCATTGGGTTCGAAGCAAAGAGCACAAAGAAATACAATACCAACAATATGGAAGTCGGCAATACGACGTACCTGAACAACTATGTGTACATCGGTAGTGTGGTGAAAAGTCTTGAGGATTATGATAATAACGTTCTAATGAACAGCAATTACAGCAAAGTAAGGTCGTATTATTACTCTCAGAGTTATTTGTCAAAAGTGGCTCCCATCATTCAAGCAAACAAAGGTTCAGCAGAAACGGATTTAAAAAACGAGCTGAAGGCAAATAACAATGTCCCGCTTAAGGTAACGAATGCAACGATTTCATATGACGTTCTTGGCTACCCTGAGGTAAATCTAACCGTTAAAAATCTCACAACAAAGACAGTCATAGCCTACGAAATGAACCTGCGGCTATACGATGATTTTGACAGGTCCGTCAATTGGGCCGGAAGCAATCTATTCAAGGGGATCTCGCAAGGAAATTACATCAAGTCAGGCCAGTCCCAAACAGACACTTGGGATCTGTACTTGTACGATTTAACCACGCAAGCGAAGCATATCAAAATCACGGCAGTGAAGTTTTCGGATGGAAGCTCATGGAAGGCCTGATTCATTTCGTTTATATTGGGTAAACTACCTTAAGACTTGGAATGTTAGCCGAGGAGGTTGTTGATTCATGAGCAGACGCGACAAGCATAATGATGAATACGATGAGTTCTATAACGAAACATCCAATACGGTAGCCGGAATCAATACGCCCAAGGATCATGAGGACTCCGGTCCGCTCGACATGGTTAGCGAAGCCGTCGAAGAATTTATGGAGAATGTCCAGCATACTTTCGACGGGCACCATGAACATCGCAACGATCATAATGAAGACTAAGGAATAAAGGGTTGTTCTTTCAGAAGAACGACCCTTTGCATTTTCTCTTCACCAAACGCGGAACAAATCCATACTTTGTGGTAATTCCATCTTCCAGGCGCGAAAGTTGTCATTGACAAAAAAAGTTGCACGAGTACAATAAAATTAAGAAACAATAAAATCTGCCCTGCATACTCCTAAGTATGTGGTTTTTTTAGACAGAAAAGTTGCACTAGTGCAACAATATTAGCTAAGGAAAAGACAAGAGGTGATTTTCATGATGGAGACATCCGTTACGCAGTCGCAAGATGAAGCTTGGCGTACACAAGGTACGCAGCCATCGTTGCCAGAAGTACACCGCTCGCTCCGCGTACCAACCAAAGGCTCTTGGTTGAAAAAGTTATTGGCCTTTTCCGGACCTGGCTACCTGGTGGCCGTAGGTTACATGGACCCGGGGAACTGGGCAACGGATATAGCCGGAGGCGCCATGTTTGGTTACACGCTGCTCTCGGTTATACTGATCTCTAACCTGATGGCCATCCTGCTGCAGGCATTGGCAGGGAAATTGGGCATCGTAACAGGGAGAGACCTTGCGCAGGCCTGCCGGGATCACTACAGCAAGCCGGTTGTCTTTACGTTATGGCTGCTATGCGAGCTGGCGATCGCAGCTTGCGATTTGGCCGAGGTTATCGGCTCAGCGATTGCGCTTAATTTATTATTTGGCATACCGCTGATTTACGGGGTAGTAATAACCGTACTGGACGTCTTTATTGTATTGCTTCTGCAGAATAAAGGCTTCAAGTATATCGAAAGACTTGTTATTGTTCTAATTTTTACAATCGGCGCTTGCTTTATTACCGAGATTTTTCTGGCGAAACCGGATGCGCCTGCATTGTTCGCCGGATTAATTCCAAGCCACCATATTGTCACTAACCCAATGATGCTGTATATTGCCATCGGTATCCTTGGCGCTACCGTCATGCCGCATAACTTGTATCTGCATTCGTCCATCGTGCAAACCAGACGTTACGAGCAGACCGAGCTTGGCAAGCGGCAAGCCATTAAATATGCGACATGGGATTCGTCGATCGCCTTGTTCTTTGCCTTATTTATTAACGCGGCTATCTTGATTATCTCGGCAGCTACCTTCCATAAAGCAGGTATGACCGAGGTGGCCGAAATCAGCCAGGCGTATGACCTGCTGACTCCACTACTTGGTACGGCAGTTGGTTCCATACTGTTTGGGGTAGCGCTCCTGGCTTCCGGGCAGAACTCAACGCTCACAGGCACGCTTGCCGGTCAGATCGTCATGGAGGGCTTCCTGAACATCCGAATGAAGCCTTGGCTGCGCCGCCTAGTCACAAGGCTAATTGCAATCATTCCGGCCGTCATTGTTACCGCGATATCCGGTGAAAGCGGTACGGCACAGCTCTTGATTCTTAGTCAGATAATTCTGTCGTTCCAATTGTCCTTTGCCGTCGTTCCGCTCATTCAGTTCACCAGCGACAAAAAGAAAATGGGCAAATTCGTTAACCCGTTATGGATGAAAATACTCGCTTGGTTCGTGGCTGCTGTTATTATCGTCCTTAACGTCTTCCTGCTCTACAAAACCTTCTTTGGTTAAAAAGAAAGCCTGCCGTTTACGATTCGTAAAGGCAGGCTTCTTTTATTCGGACGTTATTTCGTAAAGACATGGTTCCCAATCTTTACGGTTACCGGGCGTGACTTCATCCACTGGGAGTTCGTAATTTTGGGATTGTAGAAATACAAAGCTCCATGCGTAGGATCAATCCTCTTTGCGGCATCCTTGGCAGCGTCCAATGCGCTGACTGTCGGCATCTTCCAGAACTGTCCGTTGCTAACTACGCTAAAGGCGCTTGGTGCAAAAATTACCCCTCGGATTGTACTAGGAAAACCGCTTGTTTTTGCCCGGTTCAATATAACAGCCGCTACGGCAATCTTGCCTTTGTAGCTTTCGCCACCTGCCTCCGCATTAACAACCCTCGCCATACGGGATAGGTCGGAACGATCCACCGTTACTTTGTGCAGTGCGTGCAGCGTAATGGAGCCGGCAACGCCGTCGGGCTTCAGACCCGCGCCCTTCTGAAAGGCCGCCACGGCAGACTTCGTGGAAGCGCCAAAACTACTCGTAATATTTCCTTTATAATAATCCAACATATAAAGTCTCTCTTGCAAATCCTTAACCTCTGTCCCTTTGCTGCCAACTTTTAACGATGCGGCTGACGCCTCCAAAGGCAGGCAGAGGATAGATGCTATCAGCATCGATAAGACGAGTGTGCCAAGCTTTCGTTTCATGTATGCGATCCCTCCAGTATGTATGCTTGCTTGTCTTTAGACTCGCGTTTTCTGAGTTTACCATAACTATCCTGATCAAAAGGTTTTCATAGAATTTTCTAATTAGTTCTAATATAACTCTCATAATTCATAATAATTATTGGCAGCCAACTCATTACTACATATATATTCGCAATATTATTGCGGTTATAGTGGGTGATAATCCATACAAATGTTTACATATAACAAACTGTAAAAACAACAAAAAAACCTGCCGATGATCGGCAGGCTTTCCTATGTATATGGCTTGCGCCTTCAAAACTGGATGCGAAAGTTTGAATTCCTTAAGTTTTCCGGTTTCAAACCGGGGCCCCCGCAAAGTACTCGGATTTAACTCCGAAGCGTTTGCTTCACTTTGTGGGGTATCAATTGTTTATGCTTCCGAAGTACGTTTCCTTCGGAAACGTTGTAGGATAAGCCCTCGACCGATTAGTATTCG
>NZ_NMOK02000039.1:0-319 GCF_003399985.2 Paenibacillus sp. ATY16
CGGCAGAGATGGGACCTGGTTACGGCTGGCCAGGGGCAGTGTCCCCGGCAGAGATGGGACCTGGTTACGGCTATGGCCCAGGGGCAGTGTCCCCGGCAGAGATGGGACCTGGTTACGGCTATGGCCCAACGGCGGTGTCCCCAACAGAGATGGGACCTGGTTACGGCTATGGCCCAACGGCGGTGTCCCCAGCAGAGATGGGACCTGGTTACGGCTATGGCCCGACGGGAGTATCCCCGGCAGAGATGGGGCATGGTTACGGCTACGGCTGGCCAGGGGCGGTGTCTCCGGCAGAGATGGGACCTGGTTACGGCTGGCC